>NZ_JBFUKA010000064.1:0-26898 GCF_056401085.1 Nocardioides sp. P4_G4 | reverse complement strand
GCACCATGCTGGCCTACGCGTACCAGGTGCCGTCGCGGGTCGGCGACGGCGCCGTGGAGTCCGGCTCGGCGATCGTCGACCTGGTCTCGGGCGACGTACGACGGATCCCCGCTTTTGACGCGTTCCTTGGCTCGCCCGTCGCGGTGTCCACCCTCGGGTGGTCGGCGGACAGCTCGCAGCTGGCCTGGTGGGGACGCACGCTCCGGCCGACCTCCGACGCGGACAGCGAGGTCGGGACCCACGGCGCGATCGGATTGGTGGACGGTCGCACGGGCGACCAGTCGGCACTGAAGGGGGCCGGTCGCGGAGCGAGGACCGCTGCGGTCTCGGTCAACGACAGCGGGTGGTTGACGCTGGTGAGTGAGGACCGCGCCGAGGGGTGGGTGCTCGACCCAGGCTTCGGCGGTGGCGGCGGCTCGTCCGCCCCGTTGGCCCGTGACCTGCCGGGCGGCGACCCGGGCACGGCGGCCAGCCGTCAGCCCACCGGGGTCTTGACGGTGGTCGGAGCCACGAGCACCACCCGCGCCGTGCCCTTCGTGACCGAAAGAGGAGAGGTCGTCGACCGCCGTCTGGACCGCGAGCTCTACCCGACGGGCGTGGCGCAGGTGAGTCCGCTCGGGTGGGCCACCAACAACCTCGTGCTCGCCCAGGTCGACGGGCCTACCGGCAGCTACGTCGAGGGACGTCACCTCGCCCTACTCACCTCTCCGGACCAACCCCGGTCGGAGTGGACCTACCGCATTGTCATGCGCCAGGTCCCGGACGTCGCGGAGCTGAGCCTGGCCGTCGACCTCGTGCCCGACCTCGACGGCACGTCGTCCCAGCAGCTGACGCACGACTTCGGCGACGTCTTGACTCCCGATCACCGCGACATCTCCTGGCTGATCGGCCTCGGCGTGGCGGCAGCCATCGGCCTCCTGTGGGGCCTGCGGTGGCTGTGGCGCCGCCTGACGTAGACGGACCTCCTAGCAACAGCGACGCACCCAGGCAAATGCACTACCGAACATCGGCACGAGCGGACGCGCGAATCGCGACAGATGCGGATGCTCCATGAGGCCTGAAACCTCATGTCAGATCGCTATGCGCGCCTCTGCATCATCCAGATGAAGGCGAGTCCGGCAGCGAGGGCCGCGAGCGCTCCAAGGACGTAAGCCATCGATTGATCTCCTATCGCCGGGGGCAAGAGTCGCGAGGGGCTCCGACCTCTTAGCACGAGCGTAGCCGCCCCCACCGAGGCAGATTCGGATGTTCCTGGGCTGAGTGTCAGTCCCGCACGTCGTCCCAGTCTGCGAAGCGGTCCATACCCCCCGGCGCGGTCAGTCACAACCCACTCGCCCGGGCCGGGCGGGAGATCGTCCTTTGGGCGCCAAGACTGCTCGAAGGTAATCCTGCCTCAGGTCGTGTGTGAGCTCCCCGAGCTCGATTCGCCACCGCTCTTGCGGATACGCATGATCAGGAGGACGGCCAAGGCGCCGAGAACGAGGCACACGAGGAGGATGACGAGCAGGCCGAGGGCCATGATCGCCACAGGAGCCGCTCCACTCAGCAACGGGGAGAAGGCAGCCTCGCGAAGGCCCTCGGCACCTTGGTGAAGTTGCCTACGGAGAGCGTCACTGCATCTCCTGGGAAAGCGTTCGCTGGCGTGGGTGCCAGCCAAGTCGCCAGCGATACAGCAACGCTGGTGGTGGAGACCGGGAGGCCGCCGGCCAAGAAGACCACCAGCAAGACCACCAGGAAGACCACCAGGAAGGGGATCAGCCGTGGCGAACGTCGCTGAGCGCTGGCACGTCGTCAAGGACGGTGTCAAGACCCACACCGACCGGTACGGCCGCGGTTGACGCTGGCAGGCCGTCTGGCTCGCATCGGACAGCAGCCGTGAGCTCACCAAGGCGTTCGCCGCCAAGGTCGACGCGCAGCGCTGGCTCGACGAAGTGACCGGCATGTACGTGGACCCGAAGGCCGACAAGGAGACTGTGCGGGCCTACGCCGAGCTGTGGCGTCCAACCAAGTCCACCGGCCCAGTACAGCCGGACTCTATTACGCCCACCTGTGGCCCGACAGCGACGACCGGAGCCGCGAGGCCGTCGATGCCGTTCCCGGGAGCTTTCACGGACCAGCCACGGACCGAGGCGCCAAATCTGCGTGACGGATGCCGCAAACCCGCAGGTCAGGGGCCTGTGGCGAATGGGCTGGCCTGTAGGCCGGGTTCTGTCCGCCCGAAGGCGGGGCGACCATCCATCTAGGAGAGCCGTTGCCGACTCCCTCGAGCGATCTACCCGTGTGCTCGGGCGGGCCGCCCTCGGTCACACACTGCTCGATCTTGCTCCGGGTGGGGTTTACCTAGCCGCTCCGGTCACCCGGAGCGCTGGTGGTCTCTTGCACCACCGTTTCACCCTTGCCGCTCCCCGTGGGGAGAGGCGGTCTGTTCTCTGTGGCACTGTCCCGCGGGTTGCCCCGGATGGCTGTTGGCCATCACCCTGCCCTGTGGAGCCCGGACCTTCCTCGGTCCCCGTGAGGGGAACGCGGTCGCCCGGCCAGCCCATTCGCTGGGTCGAGCATGACAGAGCGGGGCGGGCTCAGGCCAGTCGGGTGACGGCGACCTCGACGAACACCGACGACGTGCCGGCCCCGTGGAAGAGGCCGTGCAGCGGTCGGACGTCGAGGTAGTCGCGACCCGTGGCCACCACGACCCAACGGTCACCCGGCTCGAGGTCGTTGGTCGGGTCGAATCCCTGCCAGCCGTCGTCCCACCACTCGACCCAGGCGTGCGACTCGCCCTGGACCGTCTCGCCCACGGCGGCATCGGCCCGGGGGTGGAGGTAGCCGGAGACGTACCGGGTCGGGACGCCGATGCTGCGCAGCGCGCCGATGACGAGGTGGGCCATGTCCTGGCACACCCCCGAGCGCTGGGCCCACGCCTCGGCCGCCGGGGTGGCGACGTCGGTGGTGCCGGGGATGTAGGCCACCTGCCGGTGGACGTGGTCGCACACCGTACGGGCCGCCTCGCCCGGGGTCGCGCTCGCGTCGGCGATCTCGCGGGCGGCATGGGCGACGTCCTGGGGCGGGGCGACGAGACCCGGGAGCTCGAGGTACTCCGTCCACCGGTCGGTCAGCTCGGGGTCGGCGATCTCCTCCCAGGACAGGACCGGACCCGGTGAGGGCGCGCGCTCGGTGTGCACGGTCGACGTCGCGGTGATCGTCATCGAGTCGTGCGGGTCGAGGACCTCGAACGAGGTCACCTCGTTGCCGAAGTAGTCGCGGTAGCTCGCCGACCACGGCGTCGGGCTCACCACCAGGCGGTTGTGCACCACGATCTGGCCGGGTGCGGTGAGTGGCGTCATCCGCGCCTGGTTGTACGACGCGAGCGCCTTGCCGTCGTACTCGAAGCCGGTCGTGTGGATGATCCGGAGCTGCATCAGACCCGCCCTCCTTGCCAGTTGGTGCCCTCGGACCCGGCGAAGAACCGCCGGGTCACCGCCTCGGTGGCCAGCGCACAGGTGCGCTGGAGCTTCTCCATCTCACCCGGCAGGTCGGCCACGACGTCGCTCAACGAGCGGTACTCCAGGTCGGCTCGCGTGCGGCCGATGAGCCGCATCGCGTCGTTCTGGACCCCGGCACGGCCGCCGGCGTCGAGGTGGTCGAGGCACTGCTCGGCGCGATTGAGGGAGAAGACGACCGAGCGCGGAAAGAGCCGGTCGAGCAACAGGAACTCGGCGGCCCCGCGCTCGGTCTCCGCGCCCTTGTAGGTGCGCAGGAACGCCTCGTAGCCACCGCAGGCACGCAGCGTGTTGGTCCACGGCGAGCCGATGCCCCCGGCGTACGCCGCCGTGGCGACGAGGCGGGAGGTCATGTCGGCCCGCTCGAGGCAGCGGCCCAGCATGAGGAACTGCCAGCCCTCATCGCGCGTCATGGTGGCGTCGGCGGCGCCGTTGATGAGGGCGGCGCGGTCGCGCACCCAGCGGAAACCGGTGGCCGGCCCGGCCGCACGGAACTGGCCCGTCACGACGCTGCGGTGGGTGGTGTTGAGGGCCTCCCACATGGCCACCGACAAGGTCTCGCGGGCGCGCCGCGCACTCTCGCGGGCGGCGGCGAGGACCGCGGCCACGGAGGCGGGGGCGCTGCTGTCGTAGGCGAGCTGCTCGAGCACCAGCCGGGTGTCGACGCGGGCGTCGGGGTCGAACTCGACGCCCATGATGGCCAGCAGGTTGCGGCAGGTGGTCTCCTCCGACCCCGAGGTGTCCTCGAGCAGCAGCTGGGTCTGGACGTCGAGGATCCGCGCGGTGTCCTCGGCGCGCTCGACGTAGCGACCGATCCAGAACATCGACTCCGCGATGCGGCTCAGCATGCGTCCTCACCCGCCCCGTCCTGGTCGTGGTCGTGGTCGCGTGACTGTTGTTGCTGCTCCTGCTGCGCGGCGGCCCCGGTGAGGTCGGTGATGGCCGGCCCGCTGCTGGGCGGCTCGGCCGGGGTGGCCTCGACCACGACCTCCTCGCGGACCGGCGCGACCGTGGGGCCGGCCAGCACCCAGGTGTCCTTGGAGCCGCCCCCGCGCGAGGAGTTGACGATGAGCTCGCCCTCCGGGAGCGCGACCCGGGTCAGTCCGCCGGGCAGCACCCACACCTTGGACCCGTCGTTGACGGCGAAGGGGCGCAGGTCGACGTGCCGCGGGCCGAGCCTGCCGTCGACGAAGGTCGGGACCGTCGAGAGCTGGACGACCGGCTGAGCGATCCAGTTGCGCGGCTCGGCCATCACCTTGTCGCGCAGCACGTCGAGCTCGGCACGGGACGCGGCCGGGCCGATGACGATGCCCTTGCCGCCGGAGCCGTCGACCGGCTTGACGACGAGCTCGTCGAGGCGGTCCATCACCTCCTCGCGGGCGTCCGCGTCACCGAGGCGCCACGTGTCGACGTTGCGCAGCACCGGCTCCTCGTCGAGGTAGTAGCGGATGAGCTCCGGGACGTAGGTGTAGACGAGCTTGTCGTCGGCCACCCCGTTGCCGACCGCGTTGGCCAGCACGACCTGTCCCGAGCGGGCCGCATCGATGAGGCCGGGGCAGCCGAGCAGGGAGTCGCCTCGGAAGTGCACCGGGTCGAGGAACTCGTCGTCGACGCGGCGGTAGATCACGTGCACGGGCTCGGGTCCGCGGGTGGTGCGCATCATCACGCGCCCCCGGCGGCACTCGAGGTCGCGGCCCTCCACCAGCTCGACGCCCATGGTGCGGGCCAGCAGTGCGTGCTCGAAGTACGCGCCGTTGAAGACTCCCGGCGTGAGGACCACGACCGTCGGGTCGGCGACGCCGGCCGGGGCCGCTGCACGCAGGGCAGCCAGCAGCCGCTGCGGGTAGCCGGCGACCGGGCGGATCCGGTGGTGGGCGAAGGTCTCCGGGAGCGCCGAGGCGATGGCGCGTCGGTTGGTCATCACGTAGGAGACCCCGGACGGCACGCGGACGTTGTCCTCGAGGACGCGGAACTCGCCGTCGTTGTCCCGGATCAGGTCGATGCCGCTGACGTGGACCCGGACCCCGTTGGGCGGGCGGACGCTCGCGGCGGCGCGGTGGAAGTGCGACGACGTGGCGATGACGCGGCGGGGGATGACCCGGTCGGTGAAGACCTGCCCGGCGTCGTACACGTCGGCGAGAAACGCCTCGAGGGCGCGCACCCGTTGCTGGACGCCGCGCTCGATGGTCGACCAGGAGTCCTGCTCGATCACTCGCGGCAGGATGTCGAGCGGGAAGGCCCGCTCCTCGCCGCCGATGTCGAACGTCACGCCCTGGTCGAGGTAGCTGGCCTGCAGCGCCTCCACCCGGGTCGCGAGCTCGGCCATCGTCATGGTGTCGAGCGTCGAACGGAACTGCTCGTACGCCGGTCGCATGGTGGCGGCGTCGAACATCTCGTCGTACGCCGGTCCGCTCCCGCCGGGGTAGCCGTGGAACATCGAGTCCATGGCGAGCCACCCTAGGGGTACGCGTGTTACGGCCGCGTCAACTCCGGCTGCGTGGACTACGGGAGGGTCAGGACCTCGGCGCCGGACGGCGTGACCAGCAGTGTGTGCTCGAACTGGGCGCTGCGGCGGCGGTCGCGGGTCACCGCGGTCCACCCGTCGTCCCACATCTCCCACTCGTGGGTGCCCAGGTTGAGCATCGGCTCGATGGTGAACGTCATGCCGACCCGCATCTCGTCGTCGAAGCGCGGGTCGTCGTAGTGCGGCACGACCAGGCCGCTGTGGAAGGAGGTGCCGATGCCGTGGCCGGTGAACTCGCGGACCACGCCGTAGCCGAAGCGCTTGGCGTAGGCCTCGATGACGCGGCCGATGACGTTGATGCGACGGCCTGGCTGAACCGCCCGGATCGCGCGGTCCAGGGCCTCGCGGGTGTGCTCGACGAGCCTCCGCGACTCCTCGTCGACGTCGCCGGCGAGGAAGGTCGCGTTGGTGTCGCCGTGCACGCCGCCGACGAAGGCGGTGATGTCGATGTTGACGATGTCGCCGTCCTCGACCACGCGGGCGTCGGGGATGCCGTGGCAGACGACCTCGTTGACGCTGGAGCACAGCGACTTGGGGAAGCCGCGGTAGCCGAGGGTCGACGGGTAGGCGCCGTGGTCGCACAGGAACTCGTGGCCGATCCGGTCGAGCTCGTCGGTCGTGACACCCGGGACGACGTGCCGGCCCACGAGCTCGCGGGCCTGCGCCGCCAACCGGCACGCGACCCGCATCCGCTCGATCGTCTCGGCGTCCTTGACCTCGCTGCCCTCGAACGGCGTGGGCGCCGGTCGGTCGACGTACTCCGGACGGGGGATGGAGGCGGGCACGGCACGACGCGGCGAGATCGCCGCAGGAGCTAGGGATGGCACGAGGGCGAGTGTAGTTTCTCGAGCATGAGCGACTCGGAGTACTGGTACTGCCTGAAGCACAAGACGGTCGAGGGCCACGACGGCTGCAAGAACGCGGACCGGCTCGGCCCCTACGCCTCCGCCGCGGAGGCCGGCCGGGCGCTGGAGAAGGTCGAGGAGCGCAACGAGGAGTGGGACAACGATCCCCAGTGGAACGAGGACGGTCCCGGCTCGGGTGACGGCCTCACCGACGGCACCCCCGACAACTGAGTGAGCGGGCACTGACCGGGCCGACGCCCGTCCGCCGCGAGGCCGCCTCTCCCTGGGCGTTCGCCGGGATGATCGGGCTCGCGGCGGTCTTCTTCCTGATCGCGACCACCCCCACGGTGGTCGACGCCCCGTGGTGGGTGACCGGCCTGCTGCTGGTCGCCTGGACGGGCGCGCTGGTGCAGGGTTGTCGCTGGTTCGTACGCCGGCCGCGCGCCGTCCTCGTCCTGCCCGTGCTGCTCGCGGTGACGTGGTTCGCCGTCGTGCTGGCCGGCGCCCGGTGGCTCGACTGGGCCTGATGCTCAGCGCGGGGAGACGCGCAGGACGTGGTCGATGCCTCCGTTGGAGGTGGTGACGAGCAGGTCGCCGTTGGACGCAGGAGTCACCGACCGCAGCCGCCCGAACCGCGTCGTGGGTGTCGGGGTTTCGACCCCGAGCAGGTGGCCGGTCCGGTCGAAGGTCATGAACAGCAGGCGGCTCGCCTTGAGCGCGGCGACCGCCAGGGTGCCGTCGAGGGCGCCCCACTGCTCGCCGCTCACCCAGGCCGCCCCCGAGGTGGCGAGCGTCGGAGCACCCGATGACCAGCGGGCGTCGATCTGCGGGCCGGGAAGGGTGTGGTCGGTCATGGGGTAGCTGTCGTTGTACTCCCCACGGGGGTCCCAGCCGTAGTCCCCGCCGGATCGCTGCAGGTTGACCTCGTCGTCGCGGTACGTGCCGTGCTCGACCGACCAGACCGAGCCGTCCTCGCGCTGGGCCAGGCCCTGCACGTTGCGGTGGCCGAACGAGAAGACGTACGCCCGGTTGCCGCCGTCGGCGTACCACGGGTTCGTGGGCCAGGGTGCTCCGGTGGAGCGGTCCAGGCGCAGCACCTTGCCGCCGAGGGTGTCGATGTCGTGGGCGTTGCCGACGATCCGACCGTCACCCGTCCCGACCCACAGCGCGCCGTCGCGCCGGTCGATCAACAGGCGGCAGCCCCCGTGCCCTCCGTCGAGAGCGGGAATGCCGGCGAGCAGCGTCTGGGGGTGACGGGCCTTGCCTCGGACCAGCTTCCAGGCGACGACCCGGACCTCGTGCCCGATGTCGGTGGTGGCCCCCTGGCAGGTGTAGATGCGCCGGTTGCTCGCGAAGTCGGGATCCACCGCGAGCGACATGAGGCCGGTCTCGGCGGCGACCCAGACGTCGTCGCTGGGGAACTCGATGCGGCGGTGCCGGCCCTGCGCCAGCAGGTGCAGCATCGCGCGGTTGCGCTCGGTGACCAGCAGCGCTCCGGACGGCAGCTGCTGCACGTCCCACGGGAACCGGAAGCCGTGGTCGAGCCGACGTACCCGCAGCAGGGGCAGCGCATCCGGATCCTCCGCCCGCGCGGTCCCGGGGCCGGCGAGCGCGGTGACGGCCAGAGCCACGAGGACGGCGATCAGGCGAGCGCGACGCATGCGCCGACCCTAGGCGTCGGCCCCGCCGCGGGAGGGAGGCCACGCTGACGTGGGGGCGCGTCGGTCAGCGCGGTGAGACGCGCAGCACCCGGTCGTCGGCGCCGTTGCTGGTCGTGACCAGGAGGTCCCCGGCGGCGAGCCGCGTCACCGAGCGCAGCCGCCCGAAGCGCTGGAGGGCCTGGGGTGTCCAGGTCCGCTGCAGGACGAGGTCGTCTTCGAAGCCCAGGAACAGCACCTCCTCGCCCTTGAGTGCGGCGACGGCGAGGGTGCCGGCGTAGGCACCCCAGTCGCGACCCTCCACCCACGCGGCGCCGGAGGTGGCGATCGTCGGATCACCCGAGCTCCAGATCGCCTCGGTCTGCTTGCCGGGGAGCGCCTGGTCGGTCATCGGGACGCTCTCGTCGTAGCCGGGACCGGGGTTCCAGCCGAAGTCGGCGCCGGGGGACAGGGGGTTGACCTCGTCGTCGCGGTAGGAGCCGTGCTCCACGCTGACCACGGAGCCGTCGGAGGGGCGTTGGGCGAGGCCCTGCACGTTGCGGTGTCCGGAGGTGAGGACCAGCCGCTGCCTGCGGTCGGCCGCGTCGGCGTACGGGTTGTCCGGCATCGCCCGGCCGGTCCGCCGCTGCACCCGCAGGACCTTGCCGCCGAGCGAGGCGAGGTCACGCGGGTTGGCGGGGTCGGCGGCGTCGCCGGTGCCGATGTACAGCGCCCGGGAGCCGGCGTCGAGCAGCAGGCGGCAACCCCCGTGTCGCCCGCTCGTGCTCGGCAGTCCGGTCACCACGTGGCGCACCAGGCTGGCCCGACGGGCGTCGTCGCTCAACCTCCAGAGGGAGACGCGGACGTCGTGCCCGTCGCTGGTCTGCCACCCCTGACAGGTCCAGAAGCGACGGGTGCGCTCAAAGGCGGGGTCGACGGCGAGCGACATGAGCCCGGTCTCGCCGCTGACCCAGACCTTGTCGCTGGGGAAGCGGACCGTACGTCGGTGGCCCTTGCGCACGACGCTGAGCCGGGCCCGGTCGCGCTCGGTGACCAGGAGCCGGCCGCCGCCGAGGGGCTGCACGTCCCAGGGGTTGACCAGCCCGTCGACCACGGTCCGCACCCGCAGCGCGGGTGCCCCGACCCGGGGCTCGGGCGCATCCACCAGGACCGACGTGAGGCTGCCCGCGGCCTCGTTGGCCCGCGCGGACGCGACCGGGGCGAGGCCCGCGAGGGCGAGGACGGCCGGAAGCATGAGGACGGCGGCCCGGTCGCGGCGTCGGGAGGTCATGGCGCCGACGCTACGCGGCGGGCATGGCGGCGAGACCCTGTGCCGGATCCTCAGAACGTGTGCTCGGGTCCGGGGAAGGTCCCGCCGCGCACGTCGTCGGCGTAGGCGCGCGCCGCGTCGAGCAGCACGCTGTGGACATCGGCGTACTGCTTCACGAAACGGGCCATCCGACCGGTCCGCAGGCCGAAGGCGTCCTGCCAGACGAGGACCTGGCCGTCGCAACCGCTGCCCGCCCCGATGCCGATGGTCGGGATGAGGAGCTCCTTGCTCACCTGCTCGGCGACGTCGCCGGGCACCATCTCCATGACCACGGCGAAGGCGCCGGCCTCCTGCACCGCGCGGGCGTCGGCGAGGACCCGGTCGGCGGTCTCGCCGCGGCCCTGCACGCGGTAGCCCCCGAGGGTGTGCTCGCTCTGCGGGGTGAAGCCGATGTGGGCCATGACCGGGATGCCGCCCCGCGTGCACCGCTCGATGACGGGGGCCATCTCGGCGCCGCCCTCGAGCTTGACGGCGTGYGCGCCCGCCTCCTTCATGAAGCGGACCGCGGTGAGGTAGCCCTGCTCGGGGCTGGCCTGGTAGCTGCCGAAGGGCAGGTCGCCGACGACCATCGCGCGGCTGACGCTGCGGGCCACGGCGCGGGTGAGGGGGAGGAGCTCGTCGACGGTCACGGGCAGAGAGGTCTCGTTGCCGTAGACGTTGTTGGACGCGGAGTCACCGACGAGCAGCAGGTCGATGCCGGCCTCGTCGAAGGTCGCCGCGGTGTACATGTCGTAGGCCGTGAGCATGGTGATCTTCTCGCCGCGCTCCTTCATCTCCCTCAGGTGATGGGTGCGGACCTTCTTGACCGGGGCCGCCGCCTGCGGGGCTCCGGTGCCGTACGGCGCCGTCTCGTCGCTCATGGTGCTCTCCTCATGACATCTCGCAGCTCCCCGATGGAGTCCACGGACCACCACTCAGGCTAGTGCGGCCCGGTGCCGGTGGCGCTGTGGCGACCGTCACGCCGGTCGGTCCGTCAGCCGACGTAGGCCAGGTAGTCCTCCGGCGGTGCGCTCTCGGCGAAGTCGTCGCCGTCACTGATGCCGCTGGCACCCATCCTGACGTTGAGCCCCGACCCCTGCTTCTCGTCGGTGAGGAGCGAGGCCTCGACGATGACGGACACGTTGCCCTTGGTCCCGGTGACGCGCTTCTGGGCGTCGTCGGTCACGACTGAGTAGTCGTGCTCCTCGAGCACCTCCCCGACACCGGTGAGCGACTGCGTCATGGTGCCCGACGGCTGGACCAGGGTGCCGCTGGCGGTGTAGTCCCAGATGCCGAACCCACCACGCTCGGAGAAGGCGGCCTGCATGCCGTCGAGACGCCCGCCGAGCCGGTCGACGAGGTCGGGCAGCACGGCCTCGGCCTCGGCGTCCATCTCGGCCTTGACCGCCTGGGCGTCGGGAGAGTCGCCGGAACCACCAGCGTCTCCGGAGCCGGCGTCGGAGGAGCACGCCGACACCAGCAGGAGGACGGCCAGCCCGAGAACGATGCGCGTCATGACGGTCACCCTAGGCATCACGGCCCCTGTCGCCGTTGGCCTCACGGCCACATGCCCTTGAAGTCGTCGACCCGGTCGCCGACCCAGTCCTTGCCGCCGTTGTAGGCGTCCTCGATCTCCTGGCGGCCCTCCTCGATCTCCTTCTCCACCTGGTGAACCACCTCGTCCTTGCCCCAGGAGAGCGCCATGTCGTTGGCGTCCTGGGTGCGGCCCCCGGTGACCTCCGGCTCGTCGCCCCGGACGATGGCCGCGAGGTTGTCGAGCGACTGCTGGTTGGTCTCGGGGTTGAAGTAGGACGTGTGGTTCTCGACGCCCTGGCCGAGGCTGTCGGCGTGGAACTCCTCGCCCGGTGCCACCGGGAAGACGGTGGCCCCGAAGTCGGCCTGGGCAGGGTCCTTGCCCATCCCGAGGTCGCCGTCGCGTCCGAGCCAGGTGACGAAGTCGTTGTCGGCGGCGCCGACATACACCTTGCCCTCGGGCATGCCGAGGTCGCCGACGCTGTTGACGTCGTCGCCACCGGCCCCCGGGCTGCCGATGAGGGTGAGCGAGTCGGCATCGAGGCCGTGGTCGTGTGCGCCGTGCGCCGCGGTCGTCGAGCCGTAGCTGTGGCCGATCACGGAGAGGTGGGAGCGGTCGCCCTCGTCGGTGGCGCGCAGGCCGTCGACGAAGTCGGCCAGGCCCGCCCCTCCCTCGATGGCCTTGTCCTCGCGGACGACGCTGCCCATGTCGAGCCCGTCCCCGGGCCAGTCGAGGGCGTTCTCCGGGTTCCAGCTGGGGGCGTCGTAGCCCATCCACGCGATGGTGGCGGCGGACTCGCCGTTCCGGATGGCCTGCTGGTAGAGCGTGTAGGCGTCCTTGGCGTTGCCGGGGATCGTGGTGCCGTCGTTGGTGATGCCCGGGACGATGACGGCCGTGTTGTCGGCGGTGTCCGGGTCGCCGTAGCCGACCGCCACCGCACCGTCGCCGCCGAAGGCGCCCGGCCGGTAGACGATCAGGTTGACGTCGACGTCCGCCCGGCCTTCGGCCGCAGGGATGCCGAGCGACTCCTGGGCGGCCTCGGCCCGATCGAGCAGCCGCTGCTCGGCGTCGCTGAGGTCCTCGCCGGCGTCCTGCTTGGCGTTGAGGCGGTCGAGGTCGCGGTCCAGCGACGTGCGATTGGCCTCGTCGCGGTCGCCGGTCGGGATGCCGTTGGTGTTGCCGACGAGGTCGGGGTCGCTGATCCTCAGCGCCTCCTGCTCGGCGCGGGTGAGCCCCTTCCACCACTCGTTGATCGAGTCCGCGTCGCCGCCGAGGGCGGTGAGCTCGCTGCGCAGGGCACCGATGTCGGTCGTGTCGCGGTCGGCGGCGTCGGCCCCCTCGCCAGTGGTGTCGACGGCCTGGAACGCGGCGACCATCCGGTCCTCGGCGTCGGTGACGTCCTCCCAGAACCCGACGATGTCCTCGACGAGCCGGTCGCCCCGGCCCTGGAGCGCGTCGGACTCGGCCTCGAGGGCTGCGACGTCGTCGGTCGTGGAGCTCTCGATCCTGGTCCGCAGCGCGTCGATGTCCTGGTTGAGACGGGTGCGCCGGGACTCCAGCCGGGTGCGTGCGGCGGTGAGCTCCACGATCCGGTCGACGTAGGTGTCGCAGGCGGCGGCCACGCGGGTGAACGCCGCCGTGGCCGCAGACGTGTCCCGGGCGTAGCCGGTCATCGCGTGGTCGGCCGCCTCGGCGGCGTCGCCGGTCCAGTCGTCGGGAGCGCCGTGCGCGGTCATCCACTCGGCGACGTCCGACATCGTCGTGCCGGTCGAGCGCAGGCCCGTGGTCACGGCCGACGCGGCGGCGGTGGCGTCCATCTCGGCGATCTCCGCGACGTGCGCGGGCACCGTGATCGTCGTCATCAGGGGCCGACCGTCGGCGAGACGTTGCGGTCGGTCCACGACATCAGCTTCTGGCTGCGCTCAACGACGTCCTGGTCGGACTGCTGGAAGAGGAGCGAGGCGTCCCGGAGGGCGTCGGCGTGGTTGCCGGCAGCGTCCTCGAGGCGCTTGATCTCCGTCATCCAGGCGTCGATGAACGCCTGGGCGGCGGGCTGGACCCGGGCGCCGAGGAGGGACGCGTCGACCTCCCCGAGGGACTTGCGACCACCGCGCACGACCTCGCCCTGGTCCTCCCACGAGGTGGCCGAACGGGTCAGGGCCTCCAGGTAGACGTAGAGGCTCATGCGTCCACCCCGTGCCGGGACCGGAGCTCGGCGAGCAGCTCGGCCGGGACGTGCAGCGGGTCGCTGGTGATCGTGACGGACACCGCGTCCTCGGTGGCCTCGGCGACGAGCTCGAAGGGGCCGGCGAGCCCGCGCACCCGGGGACTCCCGTCGGCGGCGGGTCGGGGCTCCCAGCCGAGGTGGACGAGCGTGTTGGCCAGCCGGCGCAGCAGGGGGACGGGGCCCTCCTCGTCCAGGTCGCCGTACGCCGCGGAGGTGACCCAGCGACGAACGTCCGGGTGGTCCTGGCTCCACCAGTAGTCCGCCCGCGCGGTGGGCTCGCGCCCGAGTCGCTCGCCGAGGGTCGCCAGCACCTTGTCGGCGTGCTGCATGCGGGCCTGGCACTGGGCGGCCGTGGCCGCCGGCTCGTCGAGGGGCTGCACCGGGGGCAGCAGGACGATGTCGACGTCGGGATGCCGCTCGCGCAGCTCACGCATCATCGGGTCCACCAGGGCGGGGTCGGGAGGGAGCGAGGCCATGACCCCCTTGTTCCGCGGGCCACGTCGGCTCAAACCCCCGGCCCCGGAGCTGTGGACGGCGCCGTCAGGACAGCGGCAGCGCGCGCGACACGGTGATGCTGGTCGTGCGGGTGGTGTAGCCGAGCCGGGCGTTGAGGCTGCGCATGGCCCCGTTGCCGGTCTGGGTCCAGGTGTAGACCTCGTCGAGGCCGTGGGCCGCCGCCCACTCCAGGGTGCGGAGCTTGAGGTGGACGGCGAGGCCGCGGCCGCGCCAGTCGCCGCGTACGGCGGTCAGGGCGTTCTCGGCGCGGGTGGGCCGGTCGGTGTCGAGGAGGAGCCCGGCACAGCCGACCACCTCACCTTCGTGGAGCGCGAGGAACATCGGGTCGCCCAGCCAGGCGGTGGCCCACCGCTCGGGAGTGACCTCGAGCGGGGTGTCGACGGCGAACCCGGCGAGTGCCTCCCTCCCGAACGTCTCGAAGGACTGCTCCCACAGGCCCGGTCGCTCGGCGCCCAGGACGACCTCCACGCCGGGCGGGGGCGGAGGGGGTGCGGGCTCGTCGTCGACCGCGCGCACCTGCTCGACCTCCCGGTCCACCTCGGCGAAGCCGAACCGCTGCGCGAACACGAGCGACTCCTCGTCGTCGACCTTGGCGCGGACGGTGGGCAGGCCGAGGTCGGTGCAGTGCTCGGCCAGGGCCGCGAGGATCGCGGTGCCGACGCCGCGACGGCGGTGGTCCGGGTGCACGCGCGGCGCGGCGAAGGCCGCGTCGGTCGAGTCGGCCCGGCCGGCCAGGCCGGAGCCCGTCACAGTGCCGCCGTCGCGGGCTACGAGCAGCAGGCGGTCGGGGGAGTCCTGGGCGCGGAGCTCCTCGATGGTGCTGCACCGCTCGTACGGCAGCACGGCGATCCGGACCGAGCGCCAGTCCTCGTAGTCGGCGTCGGTGACGCAGGGCGAGAGCTCCATGCCGGAAACGCTAGGAGGGGCGTCAACCGGATTGGTGGGGGTGGCCGACCCTAGAGTGAGGCGCGTGGACTTCTACTCCGCCTACGCCCAGGGCTTCGCGCGGGTCGCGGCCATCACCGTGCCGGTCGCCATCGCGGATCCGGCGGCCAACGCCGAGCGGGTCATCGAGGAGGCGCGGCGGGCGCACGAGGAGCACGTGGCCGTGGCCGTGTTCCCCGAGCTGGGGCTGAGCGGGTACTCCATCGACGACCTGTTCCTCCAGGACGTCCTGCTGGACGGCGTACGACGCGCGATCGACGCCATCGTCTCGGCCAGTGTCGACCTGCTGCCGGTCCTCGTGGTGGGGGCCCCGCTCGCGCGCGGCAACCGGGTCTACAACTGCGCCGTGGTCATCCACCGCGGCGAGGTCCTCGGGGTCGCGCCCAAGTCCTACCTGCCCAACTACCGCGAGTTCTACGAGCGGCGGTGGTTCGCACCCGGCGACGACACCCACGGCGAGTACATCGAGGTCAACGACGACGAGGTGCCGTTCGGGCCCGACCTCATCTTCCGTGCCACCGACCTGACCGGCCTCGACCTGCACGTGGAGATCTGCGAGGACATGTGGGTCCCGGTCCCGCCGAGCGCGGAGGCGGCGCTCGCCGGGGCCACCGTGCTGGCCAACCTCAGCGGCAGCCCCATCACCGTGGGTCGCGCCGAGGACCGCCGGCTCCTGGTGCGCAGCGCGAGCGCGCGCTGCTCGGCGGCGTACGTCTTCGCGGCCGCGGGCCAGGGTGAGTCGACCACCGACCTCAGCTGGGACGGCCAGACGATGGTCTACGAGTGCGGCGACCTGTTGGCCGAGGGGGAGCGGTTCCCCGCGAGCGCGGTGCACACCGTCGCGGACGTCGACCTCGACCGGCTGCGCCAGGAACGGCTGCGGCAGGGCAGCTTCGACGACAACCGGCGGGGGGCGGGGGAGACGGAGTTCCGGGTCGTCGAGTTCGACCTCGAGCCGCCCACCGGCGACATCGGGCTGCGGCGCAAGGTCGACCGCTTCCCCTTCGTGCCCGACGACCCCGAGCGGCTCGCGCTCGACTGCTACGAGGCCTACAACATCCAGGTGTCCGGCCTCGAGCGCCGGATCACGGCCATCGGTGCACCCAAGGCGGTCATCGGCGTCAGCGGCGGCCTCGACTCCACCCACGCGCTGATCGTCGCCGCCAAGGCGATGGACCGCCTCGGCCGCCCGCGCACCGACATCCACGCCTTCACGATGCCGGGCTTCGCGACCGGCGCGACCACCAAGTCGTACGCCACCCGGCTCAGCAACGCGCTCGGAGTGACGTTCGAGGAGATCGACATCCGGCCGGCGGCCGAGCAGATGCTCGAGGACCTCGGCCACCCCTACGCCGACGGCGAGAAGGTCTACGACGTCACCTTCGAGAACGTCCAGGCCGGGCTGCGCTACGACTACCTCTTCCGGCTCGCCAACCACCGCGGCGGCATCGTCGTGGGCACCGGCGACCTCAGCGAGCTCGCGCTCGGCTGGTGCACCTACGGCGTCGGCGACCAGATGTCGCACTACACGGTCAACGCGGGCGTGCCCAAGACGCTCGTGCAGCACCTGATCCGCTGGGTCATCTCGCACGGCGAGTTCGACGAGGACACCAACCAGGTGCTCGGCGAGATCCTCGAGCAGGAGATCACCCCCGAGCTGATCCCGGTCGAGGACGGCAAGAAGCCGCAGGCCACCGAGGACTCGGTCGGGCCCTACAACCTCCAGGACTTCACGCTCTTCCACGTCGTACGCCGTGGCTACCGCCCCAGCAGGATCGCCTTCCTGGCCTGGCACGCCTGGCGCGACGCGGAGGCGGGGGAGTGGCCGCCCGGCTTCCCCGCGGACGCGCACGTCGCCTACGACCTGGCGACGGTGCGGCACTGGCTCGAGGTGTTCGTGAAGCGCTTCTTCGCCAACCAGTTCAAGCGATCCGCCCTGCCCAACGGACCCAAGGTCAGCTCGGGCGGGACGATGAGCCCGCGCGGGGACTGGCGGATGCCGAGCGACGCCAGCGCCGCGGCCTGGCTCACCGAGCTGGCCCGCGTCCCCGACGGCCGCACGCTGCCCGAATAGCCCCCACATCGACGATGCACGACGCCGCGTCCCGCTGGGACGATGCGAGCGACGCCACTGCGTCGCTCGAGCACTGGGGGGACCATGTCCATGCGCATCCTCGTCACCGGCGCCACGCTCGCGCTGGGTGCCGCACTGCTCGGTGTCCCTGTCGCGACGGCCGCACCGGGCACCGACGTCCCGACGGCGCACACCGTCACGGCGGCACCAGCCTTCGCGGCCCGGCCCATCGACTGGGGGCGGTGCAAGGACAGCTTCCTCCGCAAGGCCGGTGCGCGCTGCGGCATGCTCACCGTCCCACTGGACCACGCGGACCCGACGGGGCCGACCATCGAGCTGGCGGTCTCGCGGGTGAAGCACCGCGGCCCCACGGACCGGGGCGTGCTGTTCACCAACCCGGGCGGCCCGGGGGGCAGCGGCACCTATCTGGCCGGCTACGGCCAGTTCGTCCCCGGCACGGTCGCCCGCACCTACGACTGGATCGGCGTGGACCCGCGAGGCGTCGGTGAGAGCAGGCCGGCCCTCACCTGCGACCGGCGGATCAACAAGATCGGCACCCGACCGCCGTACGACCCGACGACCGACGCGATCCTCGACGCCTGGGTGACCCGCAGTGAGGCGTACGCCGCCGCGTGCGGCTCCTCGGCCGCGGCAGCCCTGCTGCCGCACCTGAGGACGACCGACGTCGTCGCCGACTTCGAGGTGCTGCGCGAGGCCCTCGGCGTCGACCGGGTCAGCTTCTACGGCTTCTCGTACGGCACCTACATCGCGCAGGTCTACGCGACGCTGCACCCCGACCGCCTCGACAAGCTCGTGCTCGACGGGGTGGTCGACCCGCGCGACGTGTGGTACGCCGCCAACCAGGCCCAGAACGTCGCCTTCGAGAGGTCGATGAGGGGCTTCTGGCGCTGGGCCGCGCGCGGTCATGCCGACCTGCGCCTCGGGCGGACCGCTGCCGCCGTGGAGCGGACCTACTACCGCGTGCTGCGCCGCCTGGCCCGCAGGCCCATCGACGAGGTCGGGGCCGCGGAGCTCTCCGACGTGGCACTGGGGGCGGGCTACGCGACCTTCCTCTGGCCCGAGGTCGCCGACGCGCTGTCGGAGATCGTCACCCACGGCACCGCCCACCTCGCCCGCAGGTCCTACCTGTCCTTCAACCCGACGACCCCGGGGAGCGACAACTCCTACGCCACCTACCTCGCGACGGTGTGCACCGAAGCGCCCTGGCCGACGGACCTGGCCGTGCTGCTCGGCGACAACGAGCGACAGGACCGCCGGCACCCGTTCCTCACCTGGCCCAACGGCTGGTTCAACGCGCCGTGCCGCACGTGGCCGGCCCCCCAGGCCCCCGCCCCGTTCGAGGTGGCCACCTCGACCAGGTCGGCGCTGCTCATCAACGAGACCTTCGACGGCGCCACCCCGATCGACGGCGCCTACGAGGTGCGACGTCGCTTCACCGGGGCGGTGCTCCTCGAGGGCGTGCGCGGCACCACCCACGCCGGCAGCCTCAGCGGCGTCGGGTGCGTGGACGATCGGATCGCCGCCTACCTGGCCACCGGAGCGCTGCCACGACGCCGGTCGGGGGACCGCGCCGACGTGCGCTGCCCGCCCGTCCCCGCCCCGCCGGTCAGCGGGTCCGAGACGCACGCGAGGACCGCCGTCAACGCCCGTCCGGTGGGCCCGCTCGGCTAGCGCTGCCGGGTGGTGCGACCACCGTCGCAACCAACCGACGTCGGCGTGCGTCTTCCGTTCGACCACCCCGGACGACAGGACTCGCCATGACCGTACGACGCCCCCTCACCCTCGCCCTCGCGCTCGCCACCACCGGCCTGGTGGCCGGACTCGCGGCTCCCGGCTCCGCGGCCACCGCGGCCCCCGGTGCGGGCGCTGGAGCCTTCGGGGCGCAGGCACCGAAGCGCACGGCGCTGACCTTCGAGGTCGACGGCTGCGAGGGCTGCACCGTCCAGCTCGTCCACGCGCTCGACGCCGAGGCTCCCGCCGTCCCGAAGGTGTGGGTCTCCCGGGCCCGCACGGTCGAGGGCGGCTCGGTGACCTTCCGGCCGCTGGCGCGGCGTACGCACGGGCTGTCGGCGACGGTCGTCGCGCCGTGGGAGGGGCACACCGGCTACGTCACGAACGTCGCGTTCCGCTACGCCGGGGAGTCGGTGGGCGACGAGGTCACCCTCGAGCAGGCGGTCACCGAGCAGAGGGCCTCGGCCTGCTGGGACGGGACCCGGCGGCGCAGCCTCACCCTGCCGCTGGTGGTCGAGGAGGTCGAGGTCCAGGGGGTGAAGGAGCCGGTCGCGGGCAGCATCGCCTACGTGTCGACCACGCAGCCGTGGCTGCGCCCGATGCGGCAGGCCTGGGACGGCGTGCTCGGCTCGCAGGACGTGAACATCTGCGGCTGAGGGGGATGCGACATAGTTGCCCGCATGGGCAAGCAAGAAGACTTCGTACTCCGCGCTCTCGAGGAGCGTGACGTCCGGTTCGTGCGGCTGTGGTTCACCGACGTGCTCGGCTTCCTCAAGTCCGTGTCGGTCGCGCCGGCCGAGCTCGAGGGCGCCTTCGACGAGGGCATCGGCTTCGACGGCTCGGCCATCGAGGGCTTCGCCCGCGTCTACGAGGCCGACATGCTGGCCAAGCCGGACGCGTCGACGTTCCAGATCCTGCCGTGGCGCGGTGAGACCCCGTCGACGGGGCGGATGTTCTGCGACATCGTGATGCCCGACGGCAGCCCGTCGTACGCCGACCCGCGGCACGTCCTCAAGCGCACGCTGAGCATCGCCGCCGACAAGGGCTTCACGTTCTACACGCACCCCGAGATCGAGTTCTACCTCTTCAAGGACTCCCCGGTCGCCGGGGCCGACCCGATCCCGGTCGACCGCAGCGGCTACTTCGACCACACCGCGCAGTCGCGCGGCTCGGACTTCCGGCGCGAGGCCATCTCGATGCTCGAGGCGATGGGCATCTCGGTTGAGTTCAGCCACCACGAGGGCGGCCCGGGCCAGCAGGAGATCGACCTGCGCTACGCAGACGCGCTCAGCACGGCCGACAACATCATGACCTTCCGCACCGTGGTGCGGGAGGTGGCGCTGAGCCAGGGCATCTGGGCCTCCTTCATGCCCAAGCCCTTCACCACCCACCCCGGCTCGGGGATGCACACGCACGTGAGCCTCTTCGAGGGTGACCGCAACGCCTTCTTCGAGGCCGGCGCGGAGTACCAGCTCTCCCGCACCGGGCGGCAGTTCATCGCCGGCATCCTGCGCCACGCCAGCGAGATCAGCTGCGTCACCAACCAGTGGGTCAACTCCTACAAGCGGCTGCTCGGTGGCGGCGAAGCGCCGTCGTACATCTGCTGGGGCCACAACAACCGCTCCGCGATGATCCGGGTGCCGATGTACAAGCCCAACAAGGGGCAGTCGACGCGCGTCGAGCTGCGCACCATCGACGCCGCCAGCAACCCCTACCTCGCCTTCGCGGTGATCCTCGCCGCCGGCATGAAGGGCATCGAGGAGGGCTACGAGCTGCCCCGCGAGGCCGAGGACGACGTCTGGTCGCTCACCGAGCGCGAGCGCCGGGCGCTCGGCATCGCGCCGCTGCCCAAGAACCTGGCCGAGGCGATCAGCATCGCCGAGGACTCCGAGCTGCTCGCCGAGACGCTGGGCGAGCACGTCTACGACTTCTTCCTGCGCAACAAGCGCGCGGAGTGGGACGAGTACCGCACCCAGGTCTCCGCGTACGAGCGGGACATGATGCTGCCGGTGCTCTGAGCACCCCGATGACGAGGCCGAGATGACCAGGCTTCGCGACTGGCTCGCGTGGGCGGCGGTCTGGACGCTGCTCGTGCAGGCGCCGATGTGGATCGCGGTGGCGGCCGAGTCGGTGCGCGAGCGCGCCGACCCGACGCTCGGTGCCGAGCCCGTCGCGGGCTGGGTGCCGGTGCTGGCCTACGTGCTGGCGGTGGCGGTCCCGGCGTCGCTGCTGGTCGCCGTGCTCGGCGCGGGCTTCGTCCGCCCCCGCCGCACGGGGCTCGTGTCCGGCGGGCTCGCACTCCTGGTCGCCGCGGTCGCGTGGAGCGGCTTCCCCGACCACGAACCGGCGGAGTGGTACGTCGGGCTGAGCGCGCTGGCCGGCGCCTGCGCGCTCGTGGCGGCGGGACTGCCCCGGGTCCCCGCGGGGACCGCGGACCCCCCACCGTCGCGCCGGGTGGCCGTCGTCGTGGGTGTCGGCCTGGCGCTGTCCGGAGCCTTCCTGGCCTGGACCTCCTGGCGGGGCGGCTCCTACTGGCAGTGGCAGGGCGCGTCCGCGCAGGTCTACCGGGTCGGCCTGGTCGTCGGGGTCGCCGAGGTGCTGCTCGGTCTCGCCGCTCCGTGGTGGATCGGTCTCCGCGTCCGGGCGCTGGGCCTCGTCGCGGCGGTGGTCGCCGCCGCCCTCGGCCTCACCTGGCTCGCCGCCGGTGTCGGCGTCCTGGAGTCCTCCGCCGTGCTCTACCGCTGGGAGGAGGACGAGCGCGCCTGGGTCCTGGCCACGCCGCTCCTCCTCGCCGGCGTCGGGCTGCTCGCGACCGCCTGGGCGCTCACCCGCCGACGCGGTGACCTGGCGGGCCTGTCGCTGACCGCGGCGACCGTCGTCGGCCTGTTGGCCACGTGGCAGGAGTCCACGTGGGGGAGGGTGATGTCGTGAACCCGCGCATCCTCGTCATCGAGCACCAGGCCTCCTGCCCGCCCGCCCTCGTCGGGGTGTGGCTGGAGGAGACCGGGGCCGTGCTGGAGGTGTGCCGGCCGTGGGCCGGCGACGTCCTGCCCGCGCTGGCGTCGTACGACGCGCTGCTGGTGCTCGGCGGTGAGATGGGCGCCAACGACGACGCCACCGTGCCGTGGTTGAGGCCTCTCAAGGAGCTGGTGCGCGAGGCGGCCACGGTCGGGCTGCCCACCCTCGGCATCTGCCTGGGCCACCAGGTCATCGCGGTCGCCCTCGGCGGCGAGGTGCGACCCAACCCGCTCGGCCAGGCCGTCGGCGTCCTGGCCACCGGCTGGACCGACGCCCGCGGCGACGACCCGCTCACCGCGCACCTCACCGGGGCCCGGGGCATCCAGTGGAACAACGACGTCGTCACCCGGGCTCCCGAGGGGATGGTCGCGCTCGCCGAGTCGGCGGCCGGCGAGCTGCAGGTGGCGCGCTTCGCCCCGAGCGTGTGGGGCGTGCAGCTGCACCCCGAGGCCGACGGGCACATCGTGCTGGCCTGGGCCGAGAGCGACCGCGCCGACCACCTCGAGCGAGGGCTCGACCAGGAGGCCGTGCTGGCCGAGGTCGACGAGGCGCGCGACGAGCTCGACGCCGCGTGGCGACCCCTCGCGCACCGCTTCGCGGAGCTGGCGGGGGCGCGCCGATGACCACCGCCGGACAGCTGGTCCGCCTCGGCTTCCAGGACGGTCCGGTCGCCCTGGCCGGCATCGCCCGGCTGGGCGATCCCGGCGTGAGCCTCACCGCGCACCTGGCCGCCTCGGCCGATCCCGACGCCGCGCTGGCCGGGCTGCTGCGCCTGGCCGACGAGGTCGAGGACCGCGAGGCGATGCTGGCCGAGGTGGCCGACGACGAGGGCACCGCGATGCGGCTCTGCGCGGTCCTGGGGGCCAGCGCGGCCCTCGCCACGCACCTCGCCCGGCACCCCGCCCACTGGCAGGAGCTCACCGACCCGACGCTCGGCACCACCCGGGCCGCGGCGTACGCCGTGCGGGAGGCCCTGCTGCGGGCCGTCGGGGCCGACCCGCACGACCCCGCCCCGGTCGCCGGTCTCCCGGACGCGGAGGCGGTCGACGCGCTGCGCGTCGAGTACCGCCGGATCCTGCTGCGCCTGGCCGCGCGCGACCTGGCCCACCACGTCGGTGTCGACGACGCGGCCGCCGAGATCGCCGACCTCGCCGCCGGGACGCTGGAGGCCGCCCTGGCGGTGGCCCGGGCACGGGTGGGCGAGAGTGCCGCGACGGCCCGTTTCGCCGTGGTCGCGATGGGAAAGTGCGGCGGCCACGAGCTCAACTACGTCTCCGACGTGGACGTGGTCTACGTCTTCGAGCCGAGCGAGGGCGCCGACGAGTCCCAGGCCCTGCGGGCGGCCACCCAGCTCGCCTCGCAGCTGATGCGGATCTGCTCGGACCACACCGCCGAGGGCACGATCTGGCCCGTCGACGCCAACCTGCGCCCCGAGGGCGCCTCCGGGCCGCTGGTCCGGACGCTGGCCAGCCACCGCGGCTACTACGAGAAGTGGGCCAAGACCTGGGAGTTCCAGGCGCTGCTCAAGGCCCGTCCGGTGGCCGGCGACCTGGCCCTGGGCGAGGAGTACGTCGAGATGATCGCGCCGATGGTGTGGTCGGCCGCCGAGCGCCCGGGCTTCGTCGCCGACGTCCAGGCCATGCGCCGACGGGTCGTCGACCACATCCCCGCCCGCGAGGCCGAGCGCCAGCTCAAGCTCGGCTCGGGTGGGCTGCGCGACGTCGAGTTCGCCGTCCAGCTGCTCCAGCTCGTGCACGGCCGGGCCGACCCGAGCCTGCGTGCCGGCGCCACCCTGAGCGCGCTGGACCAGCTGACTCGTGGGGGGTACGTCGGCCGCGAGGACGGCGAGTCCCTCCACGAGGCGTACTGCTTCCTGCGCACGCTCGAGCACCGCATCCAGCTCCACCAGCTGCGCCGGACCCACGTCGTGCCCGACGACGAGGCGGCGCTGCGCCGGTTGGGGCGCTCCGTGGGCCTCTACTCCGAGCCGGTCGCGCAGCTCGACAAGCAGTGGCGCTACCACCGTCGTGAGGTCCGTCGCCTGCACGAGAAGCTCTTCTACCGCCCGCTGCTCGCCGCGGTCGCCAAGCTCCCGGGCCAGGACGCCCGGTTGTCCCTGGACGCCGCGCAGGAGCGGCTGTCCGCGCTCGGCTACCTCGATCCGCGGGCTGCGCTGCGGCACCTCGAGGCCCTCACCACGGGGGTCTCGCGCACCTCCGACATCCAGCGCACGCTGCTGCCGGTGATGCTCGAGTGGTTCGCCGACTCCCCGGACCCCGACGCGGGGCTGTTCGGCTTCCGACGGATCAGCGACAGCCTCGGGACCTCGCCGTGGTACCTCAAGATGCTGCGCGACGAGGGTCAGGTCGCCCAGCGGCTGGCCGTCGTGCTCGGCACCTCCCGCTACGCCACCGACCTCCTCGAGCGCGAGCCGCAGGGCGTCCGGATGCTCGGGGAGGCGCTCGCCCCGCTCTCCGCCGAGGCGCTCACCTCCGAGATGCTGTCGCTGGCCGGCCGCCACGACCAGCCCGAGGCCGCGGTGCGTGCGGTGCGCGCCGTACGCCGTCGCGAGCTGTTCCGGATCGCCTGTGGCGAGCTGTTCGAGGAGATCGACGTCGCCGACGTCGGCAAGGGCCTGTCGCGGCTCACCGACGCGACCCTGGAGGCGACGCTGCGCGTGGCCATGGAGTCCGTGCGCGTGCAGCGGTCCCTCGAGGCGCAGCCGACCCGGATGGCGGTCGTCGCGATGGGCCGCTACGGCGGCTTCGAGCTGTCCTACGGCAGTGACGCCGACGTGATGTTCGTGCACGACCCGGTGCCCGGCGCCGAGGCGCAGGTCGCGGCGTCGTACGCCCAGGGCGTGGTGGGGGAGCTGCGGCGGCTGCTGTCGATGCCGGCGACCGACCCGCCGCTGGAGGTCGACGCCGACCTACGGCCCGAGGGCAGGCAGGGCCCGCTGGTGCGGACCCTCGAGTCGTACGCCGCGTACTACGCCAAGTGGTCGCACGTGTGGGAGTTCCAGGCGCTGCTGCGCGCCGACGCCGTCGTGGGCGACGAGAACCTGCGCGACCGCTTCACCGCGCTGATCGACCCGCTCCGCTTCCCCGAGGACGGCATCAGCGCGGACGACATCGTGGAGGTACGCCGCATCAAGGCCCGGGTGGACGACGAGCGGCTGCCGCGCGGTGCCGACCCGCACACCCACCTCAAGCTCGGCCGCGGCGGGCTCGCCGACGTCGAGTGGACCGTCCAGCTGCTCCAGATGCGCCACGCGGGGCAGGTCGACGGGCTGCGCACGCCGCAGACGCTGGAGGCCCTCGAGGCCGCGGTGGCGGCCGACCTCGTCGACGCCGACGACGCCGAGATGCTGGCCGCCTCCTGGCGGCTGGTCAGCCGGGTCCGCAACGCGGTCACCCTGGTGCGCGGCAAGCCCGCCGAGCAGCTCCCGCGGGACGCACGCGAGAAGGCGGCGGTCGCGGCCGTGCTCGGCTACGCGCCGGGGGAGTCCGACCTCATGCTCAACGACTACCTGCGCACCACTCGGCGGGCGCACGCCGTGGTGGAGAAGCTGTTCTGGGAGTGAGCGGGACGACGCCACGCGAAATGAAGAACAAGACTTCACTCATCGGTCAGTGAAGTGATATTCTTCTTTTCAGTGAGGTGAAGCCATGACAGCGACGACGCTCATCGGGGACCTGGTGGGATCGCGCTCGAGCGCGGACCGGCGCCGGCTGCACGCCACCTTCGCGGCGGTGCTCGACCGGGTCAACACCGAGCTGCGGCCCCCGACCCCGGTCCGCATGCAGGTCGGCGACGAGTACCAGGGCGTCTTCGCCAGCCTGGGCGACGCCCTGCACGCCTCCCTCGCCGTGCGCCTGGCCCTGCTGCCGGAGGCCGACGTGCGCCACGGGATCGGGCGCGGGCACATCGAGGTGCTGAGCGAGGAGCCGCGCGTCGAGGACGGTCCGGGCTGGTGGGCGGCACGCGCGGCCATCCGGCGCGTCGAGCAGGCACAGCGGCGGGCCGGGGAGCGGTCGTTGCGCACGGCGTACGTCGCGAGTCCCGATGCCGGCACCCCGACGGGCGAGGRGGCGGCCGTCAACGCCGCCCTCGTCCTGCGCGACCACCTGGTCGGCAGCCTGTCGCAGCGCTCGGTGTCGGTGCTGCGTGGTCTGYTCGACGGAGAGTCGCAGCGCGACCTCGCCGAGGACCTCGGGATCAGTCCCTCCGCGGTCTCCCAGCGGGTGCGCGCCGACGGCCTGGCGGCGATCCTCGCCGCCCACGACCTGACGAGGGAGATGCCATGAGCTGGATCGCCGTCCTGCTGATCGGCTGCGCGGTCGCCGACCTGACCCACTCCGTGCGGCCGGTCCGCATCGTCCCCGAGGCGACCGGTGCGCTCGTCGCGGTCCTGGTCGGGCTGCTGGCGGGGCTGACCGAGCCCCTCGACGTGCTCGCCCTGCTGGCCATCGCGGGGCTTGTCGTCGCGTGGGGCCAGACGGTGACGCACGGCTTCGCCCACCGGATCCCGGTCTGGGTGCCGCTGCTGGTCCTCGGCGGCGGGCTCGGGCTCGCGATCGCGGTCTCCGGGGCCGCGAGTCCCGCCGGCGGCGGGTGGGCGTCGTGGCTGGAGGGCAGCGGACTCCCCGGCCTCGCCGACCTGGACCCCGACCGCGCCCTGCTGCTCGTGGGGGCCTTCCTCGTCCAGCTGAGCACCGGCAACGTGATCGTCCGGCTCGTGCTCGCCGCGACCGGGACGGCCGACCCCGACGAGCACGGCTCGATCGAGGCCGACCCGTCCGCGGTGCGGCTCAAGGGTGGGCGCCTGCTCGGACCCATGGAGCGGGTCTTCATCCTGGCGCTGGCCCTCGCCGGTCAGATCACCGCCGCGTCCATCGTGGTCGCGGCCAAGGGGCTGCTGCGCTTCCCCGAGCTGTCCTCGCGCGGCGAGCAGGAGCGCATCCACCAGCTGACCGAGTACTTCCTCGTCGGCAGCTTCATCAGCTGGCTGGTCGCGCTG
>NZ_JBFUKA010000063.1:0-32614 GCF_056401085.1 Nocardioides sp. P4_G4 | reverse complement strand
AGTACAACCACCACCGGCCACACTCAGCCCTCGGTGGCCTCCCGCCCATCACCCGGTTGGACAACCTGGCTGGACATCACAGCTAGCGGCGGGGGTCGGTCGGATCTCGAAATGCACTCAGCCCGTTCAGGAGTCGGGGCGCAGGACCTGCCATCCGCCCACTATGGCTGGGGTGGGCCAACCCTTCTCCTAACCATGCTTGAGAGATGGGACGTCCCTGAGATTCACAAATCAGAACCAGTCAGACCACGAACTGCAAGTGCGCCGACAATTGGAGAATCGGGAATCTCAGATGCCGGGAGGTTCATATGGCTGCCCAGCATGTCAGCGAACCTCTGCGCCGCCTGTGCGCCGTCACCGTGGTCTGCCCAGGTTTCGAACTCGTAATGGTGGTCGCGTTCGGGCGTGATGATGTCCAGGCGCCCCTTCTCTCCCGCCTTGGCAGGCCGGTACCGCACAAAGCGGATCGAGTTCAGATCGATCGACCGGTTGATCTCTCCATGCCGCTCGAAGTCCTCCTTCGCCAGAACGAGCAGGCGCCTGTCGGTCGCGGCCAGGTAGTGCGTCCAGGACCGGCCCTTCCACTTCGTCCTAGTCTCGGCAACGGCGAGTAACTGTTCTTCTCTCAGGTGCCAGCGGATCACCCGTGGGAGGTGCTCTGGAAGGCTGTGGGGGAAGGCGACAACCATCGGCTCGGGGAGTGGAGGTACCTCGATGCTTATGGACTCGCGCATCGCGCTGACCTGATCCTTCAAGACTCTCGAGACGCGTGCGACTTCCTTGGCCGCACGACGAGACTTGGTGAACGGGACGGTCTGCTTACCGGGCAGGTCGGCGAGCACCGAGAGTTCCCAGTGGAGCTGGTACAGCAGCTGATCCAGCACATCGAGCTCTTGGTCGTGTTCCGTTCTTGCGTCGAGAACGATCTTCCCCACAAGGGAGTCGGGTTCGTTGGGGTCGGCGTGTACCCGTCCTGCTCTGATGGCTTGATATGTGAACCACGCGGCCTGTGCCCGAATCATCGCTTGGGCGTCGGTGATCAACTCCTCGGCGTGGTGCTTCAGGTACTCCACTCGGGCCCGGTGATCCTTCTTGACAGCGAGTCTCGACTTGTGGTTGTTGACGCTGTCTCGGAAGAGCGTTCGGCTTGCGCGCAACTCTGCTTCATGACCTGCGATGTTTTCCCAGATGTGGCCGGTCACATGCCCTACGTGCTGGGCCTCGTCGATTGCCTTGAGCATCGCGGTGTGAAGCCCTTCAACGCCGGCCCACTGCTCCCGCTTCACTGTCTGGAGCAAGTCGTCGGTCAGCGCGATGTTCTCCCGGACAAGGGTGGAGATCTTTGCGAGCTGCAATTGGATCAGCAGCAATGCGACGGCGGGTCCCAGGGCGGCAGCCACGCCGACGGCGCCCGCTGCTCCTGCTGGGACCCATTGCACGGAGTGGGCAATCTTGCCCGAAGAGTCGACGAGTGCGCCGAGGTTTGCTCCCGCGGCGTTGGTCATCGGTGTCGCTGTTTGGAGTGCAGTCAAGGTCTCCGGGGTGAGCCTGACCAGTCCTTGAAGGCCAGCCGTGGCTTGGCCCGCTTGGGCCGCGATGTTCGCGCTGCCGGTAAGTGCACTGATCGCATCGGTCGCTGAGGACGCAGCGCTCGTTGGAAAGAGTGCCGGAGGGATCACGTCTAACCCCGAGATTGCCCGCTCGCCAAACACCAGCGCCAGACCTGGGCAACCTTCCAGCTCGACGAGGGTGGCAGGAGTCGCCTCGACAACGGGTTTCATGCGGCTGTCATATCACCGGATTTGGGTTCGTGCCGCGGTTTGGAGCCGGGCTGCGCTACCAACCGTTGTCTTCGCAGAGCTTGCACGAACCGGAGCCTCCACAGGCAGGACAGTTCGGGTCGGTGTTGTACGTCCGACCCGAGTTAGCTCGCTCCTGCTTCTCCCAGTGCTCCAGGCTGCAGGCTTCGCTACAGAAGTTCCAATTGGTGGCCGTGCCGCCGCAGTTCCGACACTCGGTTGTCCAGTCCTCTTCGTCGTCACTCAACTTCTTGCTGAAAAGGCCCACTGTTCACCTTCCGTGCAGTCGTTGGTGCGCCTGCGCGCTGCTGACAGCAGGCTATCGGTCGTCCGTGTCGCGCGCGGCCGATTCGCAGGCGCCGCCTCTTTGGCTTCAACGGAGCATGTGTCTAGGTGCAGGAGTTCAGTAGTCCTCAGGCCTTGGCCCGAGTCGCAGAAGAAGCTCAAGGCTGGGGAGCAGGTCGCCGTACTCGTCGACCAGTCCCCACCCGACGTACGCCGACGTGTCGTCGTCGCTCTCACCGTCCTCCATGCGCCATGCCGTGGCCGAGAGCAGCGTCGTGGTGAGGAGACGGACTTCCTCGACGTGTCGGCCCGTTTGGTCCGAGAGCTCCTCAAGTAGACGGTGGCGAGCGGGCAGGCCGGTGCGGTGCTTGATGGCGTAGATGTCGAGGTCCTCGAATCCGCTCTCGTCGCCGTGTCTTTCGACAAGCTCAGCGAGCGCGCCCGGGGACAACGCGGCGAGCGCAGCCTCGACCGAGGCGATGGTCTCGGCGGTAGCGGCCTGGCCGGGCGGGCGCTCCGGGAAGTAGAGGCTGGTCTCCCACGGGCCGTAGCCCCGCATGCGGTCGGCGTCGTCGAGCCGGTCGTGGAGCGCGGCGGTCTTAAGCGTGACCCGCACCGCCATCTCGAGGCGCGCGGCGTCCGCGTCGTCCGGCGCGGCGATTGGTAGGCGCTTCGCGAGCCCCTCGCACCGGGAGACGGCGGCGGACCTGCCGGCGCCACGAGCGATTGAGGACAAGAGACTGTCGAACCTGTGCTGGGAATCGCCGCCGTCAAGCAGGAGGCGGGCGTTCTCGAGCAGGCCTGCGACGACGACCTCGTCTGCCGTGGAAAGAGACGCGGCGACGGCGCGCACCAGCGGGCTGGCCGGTCCGTAGGTGTCAGAGACGGGGAAGCCGTCCTCGCCGAGCGAGGCATCGTCGATGGTGAGGTCGTGGGGAACGGCGGCGTGCGATGGCAGCATGTCCACGATCTCCCGGCACTTGYGGACGAGCCCGGGAAGCTGCGCAGCGCTGACGGGCAGGAGCGGCCCGAAGTCGTTGCGCCGGAGCTCCCAGCCCACCCGAGCGACGGGAGTGTGCGGAGCCAGCGCGGTCGCGTGCGCCGCCTCCGCCGTCTCCGGCTCGCGGACGGTGAGGACCGTGGTGCCGTTGGGCAGGTCGAACTCCAGCGGGGTGTTGTACCCGAAAGTTCCCTGCTCCACCGCCGTGAAGATGCGGAAGCACGTGTTCTGCACGGCGCGCCGTCCCGCCTTCGGGCCCGGCCAGTCGAGCCCGGGGTCCATGCCGTCCGTGGGACGGGTCCACACCAGCAGCTCGTGACCGAGAAGGTCGAGGAGGCCCTCGGTGTACCCGAACTCGACCTCGCCGCTCGATCCGTCGCTCAGGTGGACGGTGTACGGCGGCATCGGGATGTCCGAGATCGAGGTCACGCGCGCATCCTCGCAGAGGCCCGTCTTGGGAGGCGTCAGTTTGTTCCGCCCTGCCGGATCAGATGCTCACGTCGTCATGCACACCGACCTTGGCCAGCTCGATCGAACCGTCGGGCAGCACCCAGTAGTGGAGCCGGCGTGCGGCCGGGGTGTTGGACTGGAGGCTGACCCGCCAGGCCCGTGCCCCGTCCTCGCGCACCCTCTGGGGCGAACCGCCGGCGTCGTCCGTGCGGAGCTGGTGGAGCTCGCGGCCCCCCGACAGCGCAGCCTTCCCGGTGACAACTTCCATCACCACGTCGGCGACACGATCCGTGGCAAGACCGTGCAGGGCGTCGAGGCTCCGCAAGAAATCCGGACCCAACGAGTAGTCGCCCAACGGACAGGCTGGCTGCTCCGCGGCTGGGATGCGCGTGGCCCACGCCCGCTCCACGAGGAAGTGAAAACCCCGCTCCGGGTCGGCGAAGGCAGGCGCATCGGTCGCACTGGAGGTCGATCGTGACTTCCGCAGCTTCGTTCGGGACTGCTCAAGCTGCTGCGTGAGTCGGCGTACGTGGTCCTCGACCTGGCGCAGCTCCGTGCGCAGGTGCTCCAGCTCGGTCGCGAACCCCTGCGCCTGTGCGTGCACCTCGTCACGTTGTCTCTTTGCGGTGCGCACCTCGGCTTGGAGGGATGCGATGGTCAGGGACATCGACTTCGTGCTGGCGCTCTCGGCCGCTGCGGCTGGTGGCCCTGCCGGGGCTTCTGCCGGTCCCGGCGCCGGGCGCGGTCGGACGGCGCGGCTGCGATCGAACATCGCCGGACTCGGACCTGTTGGTGCTGGGGCGTTCACTGGCGCGTCGGGGACATACGGCTCCGCGTCCGGTTCAGCCACGTCGATCTCGACGTCGAACGACACGACCTCGATGGGCGCCGCGGCAGGCGTGGCCGGCTCCGAGACATCGGTTGGGGTCGCCGCGACCAACCAAGGTGGGCCGCCCGCGAAGAGGGCGGCTGCCGCGACAGGCTCCTCGTCGTCGTCGATGTCGAGCAGGCTGAGCTGCCATTCGCCCCCGGTTGCGAGGACGCGTGCCGGCAGCACCTCGCCGGGAGTCAGGAGGTCGGATAGATCGTCGAGCGGGTTGGAGGTGACAGCGGTGTGCGTCACGTCCACGGTGACGAGCGGGTGCAGGAAGACCGACGCACGGTCGGCTTCGACGGACTCGACCTGGACCAGGACGACGTCGCCGGCCGCGTACGACGAGAGCGCGACGTCCGGTTCGAGGCGGGACTCGCGTACGTCGAACCAGCGGCTGTCGGCGTCGTACAGACCCGTCACCTCTTGGCCGGGCTGGAGCGACCGTTCCAGCGGCAGACCCGGGAAGGCCAGTGCGTCCGGGACGATGCCGATGCGCCCGTCCAGCTTCACCATCGCACGGTCGGCCACGATGCCGACCACGACACCCGTGAGGCGTACGCGCGCCGTTGTCTGCACGTTGTCGAAGAGGCCGGCCTCGGTCGCCATGTGGAGAGCGTCATCGATGAGAGCGGTGGTCGCCTTCGGGCCCTCCGCGGCGCTRTAGGCGAACCGCAGCGGGGACCGTCGCGGCTCGCTCGCCCATTCGTGGCCGACCGGATAGACCCGTCCGGCGCCGCCGTAGACCTGCGTCATGGCCGGGRGGTTGTTGGACAGGTCCCACGAGTGCGGGCCAGTGGGCACGAGATAGACCTCGGCGATGTCGCCGACCTGGTCGACGATCTCAACGATGTCGATCCACGGCTCCGTCCGGCCGTGCGGCGTCGTCACCACGATCACGGGTCGGTCCCTCGCGTTCCCGTTCAGGTGCGTTGCCAGAGCTCGGGCACCTTCAGGAGTGGTCACTCGTCGGTAGGCGGGCACGGCACAAGCCTGCATCGGCGGCATGGGTCGAGGGGCCGGATTCGCGGAACCAGCTTGTACCGTTCATCCCGGTGAGTTGCGTCGGGCACCTCCGTGCTCCACGCGCCACCGCAGCGACGGGTTGAGTTCCGAGACGTTCTTCGCTCGCTGGGCACGCATCCGCGTGGTCGCCGGGAAGTTGAAGCCGGTGAGTTCGGTGAGTCGGGCCCAGGTAACGCCGCCCTCGTTGGCACTCAGGAGGGCATCCGCAAGCACGCGCGCTGCCCTCTGATGTCTGTCCTCGGCCTCGCGCAACTCCGACATCGCGGCAGTGACGTCCTGCTCGAGACGCCGCTGACCTGCAGTTATGTCCGGGTCCACTCACCGATCTTTTCATTCGCTTCTTTCGCGTTGCGGAGGTGCGCAGGTATGCGTGCGGGGTCTTCGTTCGCCGCAGCTGACTCCCTGATCGTGACAGCGAGACTCGCCAGCGAGCGCAGTACGTCGAGCTTCGCCTGCCGTAGCTGTGCGTCGCTCGCCTGCACGGCCCTCTCACTTGATCGCTTGAGCGCAGCACTTGCCGCGTCTCGATCAGCGAGTGCCCTCGCCGCTCGGTCTTCAGCCTCTGCGGTCGCTGCCTTGGCCGTCTCCGCTTCGTGGACGGCGGCGTCGCGTTGTTTCGCGACCGAATCGAGCAACTCCTGCTGGCGCAGACCTCGGAACCACTCGGCCGCTTTCCGGTCATCCTTGGCCACGCGCGCCATCGCCGCGGTCAGGGCGCGCTCGTCCACGTACGCAGCGAATGTGCCGCGCAGCGTGACGAGCTTGCCCAGGTCGTGCCGGGTGAAGCACTCGGCGGCGAATTGGGCGACCGCTGGGCGCACAATGCGTTCGGCGAGGTCGGGGTCGAGCAGGGCCCGACGCATGACCCCGCCAGCGGCGCGGTGGAGATCGTCCAGCTCGATGCTCTTCCACAGGAGATCACCGTCGAGATGTTGCCGACGGATGTCGAAGAGCGCTGCGAGGAATTTGCTGCGTGGGCCCTCTTCGTCCAGGGGCAATCGGTTCATCCCGATGGCTACGTCCTTGACGCGTTGATCAGCCTGCGTCCAGTCCTCACCCACTGAGGTCCTGGTTCTCTCTGCCAGAACCGCTGCCAGATCCTGATGACTACTAGATCGACTAGGCACGCTCTCGAGCGCGGTGGCACGTGCGAAGGCGCCCGCGACGAGAGCCAGGGGAAGCTGGTGGAGATCTGTGCGCCGTGCGACGCGGACCACGAATCGCGCGAACAGATCACTGGCCGGACTTGTCCTATAACTCTCCGCTATGGCGCTCTCAACGGCGGCCGATGATGCCGACGGATCCAGGGCCTCGGGCTCTGATGCCCAGAGCTTGGTCTCTCGCTCCCGCGCAAGGAGCAGCAACAACGCGAGAGGCCGCTCCAGTGAGGGCACGTCCGCAAGAGCCTTCAGGTCCTTGACGGGCACCGGGGTGAGCGCGGCTCCGATCTGTAGGACCGACCTCTCGACATCCTCCAGAGTCTGGGGTGAGGAAGAGCCGAGCCACTTCTCGAGGAGGCCCAGCAATTGGTTCTTCGGTAAAGCTGGTTCATCCGAAGTGGACGTTTGTGCGGCGGTCACGACGGCCGCGTCGCGAGTCGCAGTCGCTGACGCCGCCTGGGCGACAGATTCGCCTGGGAGGGAAGGCATCTCAGGAACGACGGGTGCCGCCGCCGTCGTGTCGGTGACTGAGTGGTCGAGAGGGTCTTGTCCGTTCGCGGGACTCGGCGCAGGCGCGTCCGTCACGGCTTCGACCGGGGCGGGTCTCGGGGGAGCAACTACGTGCGAAGCGTCGATGTACGGAAGTAACCGCGTCTCGGGTGATCCCTTCCAAGCGAACTTCCTCGCCGACCCCTCCCCGTTCGCGCGAACGCCCGGCTCGTCCTCGAACGTCTTCCTGACCTGCGGGTGACGATTCGAGTGCCCGACGAAGACCGTCCGTGTCGAGTCGGGCAAAATGGTTGATACTCCCGAAGCTAACGAAGGTGAGGCCGCTCCGTGAGTGGGTCTCAGCAGCTCCGTGAGGAGTGATAACGGTGACCTCGGTCTTGCTGTCGATCGAAACCAAGCCCATCAATGTGAATGACTTGTCGGATTCGCGGCGCAGCGCCAAGCGGTCGGTCTCGCTCAAGGTTCCTCCTCGGCGCCTCAGGATAGTGCCCGCGAGGCGACGACCTGTCGTCGTTGCCTCAAGAACCTAATGACTCATTGGCTCACGCGTTAGGCGTCCGTGTGCGACCAGCCTCGCTACGCTCCAGACGCCTTCGTTGTAGGCGCTGACCGCTGAGCATTCAGCGCACAGCCCGCCCCTTCTCCAAGTGTCAGGGCAGGATCGGGGTCAACGGAGCCTGCTGGCCGGGCCAGCGAAGTTCGCTAGGACCGCAGCGACGCGCTCGACCTCAAGGCCGTGCGCTTGTCCGGCCGCCAGGCGGTTGACTCGCGTTAGGGTCATCGGACGACCTGACGAAATGCCGACATCTCGGGAGCGATGCCATGGACGCCACACTGGAGCCGCGGCTCGTGATCCAGGGCAGAGCCGGCGCCCCTTACATCCAAGGCGACTTCCTGGTCGCGGCGTACCAACGTGGCTATCGCTGGGGCCGCGAAGAAGTGCGCGCGCTGCTGGAGGACATCGCCGCCAACGAGCGCGAGGCAGAGGCCCAGGACCGCAAGGTCTCCGATTACTTCCTGCAGCCCGTCGTCGTCATCCGCCGCGACGACCGGGAGGTCGAGTCGTGGGAGCTCGTTGACGGGCAGCAGCGTCTGACCACCCTCTACCTGGTCGTGAAGTACATCCAGCGACACCTGCCGAGCGCACGACTTAGCTACCAGCTGTCCTACGAGACCCGTGAGGACAGCGCGAGGTTCCTCGACTCGCTCGATCCAGGCCTCGCCGACGACAACATCGACTACCGTCACATCGCGACGGCGTACGCCGAGATCGAGAAGTGGTTCGAGGAGCAGGGCAACGCCGGCCTCGCGGCAACGTTGATGCATACCGCGCTTGCCAAGTGGGTCTACGTGATCTGGTACGAGGCGCCGGCCGAAACGTCGCCGACTGACCTCTTTATCCGGCTCAACCGCGACCGGATCGCGCTTACCGAGTCCGAGCTCGTCAAGGCCTTGGTGCTGTCGTCCAGCGGTGTCGAGCGGCGGGAAGAAGTGGCAGCCCAGTGGGACCGCTTTGAGCTGGATCTGCGTGACCGGCCGCTTTGGGCTTTCCTCACGGGCAGWGACTCTGAACCCTCGACCTACATCGACCTCTTGCTCGAGACCATGCCTTCGCCATCGGGCACCGGCGAAGCCGAGCGAGACGAGTCGCGCCACTGGTTGTTCGGACGCGCGCGTGATCACATCCAGGCTCGAGGCGTCGAGGCGTTCTGGAGGGCCGTCGTCGCGCACCACGGCCTGCTCACGGGGTGGTTCAAGGACCGCAGGCTCTACCACCGGATCGGCTACCTCGTCGCGATCGGAGACTCGATCACCGAGCTCGTCAACCTGTCCCGTGGCCTGACTCACTCGGCTTTTAGCGAAGCGCTCGAGGGACGTACCCGCCAGCGCCTTGGGCTGTCGAGCGATGACGTCTCCCTGCTCCGCTACGGAAAAGGCACCAAGACCGACCGCGACTGCACCCGAGTGCTTCTCCTGATGAACGTCGAGACCGTGCTGGCCAGCGCTGACCCCGCCCATCGGTTTAGCTTCCACGCCTACGCCGCTGGCAGATGGTCGCTCGAGCACATCCACGCCCAACGCTCCGAGGCGCCCGACGACGAGAAGGGTCGCCGGGAATGGCTGGCGATGCACCAGGAGAAGATCGCGGAACAGCCATGGTCGAGCGAGTCGCAGCAGGTGGTCGATTCGCTGCTCGCCGACCTCGCGACGCACCTCGCTCGTCCAGTTACCCAGGTCGACGGGCCCGGCTTCGAGCGCCTGCGCGACCGCGTGATCACGCTTTTCGACGCCCCGGATGCCGCCTCGGACGACGACACTCACAGCCTCGGCAACCTCGCGCTCCTGCAGCGCGAGATCAACAGCATGTTCAACAACGCCGTGTTCGCACTCAAGCGCGACCGCATGCTCAAGCTCGACAAGCAGGGGGTCTACCTCCTGCCGTGCACCCGAAACGTGTTCTTGAAGTACTACACCAACGGTAAGGAGCAGGCCTCCCTGTGGGGACCGAGCGATCGTCGGCTCTACTACGACGAGATGATTCTTCGGGTCGGACGGTTCCTGACCGACGCGCCCCCCGTAGTGGCCAACGAAGCGGTCGAGGCGGACGACCAGCACGAGGTTTCGGCGTGAAGGGGTACCAGACGACGTACCTCGGACTCTTCGACGAGCCCGAGGACGACCGGCCACGGATCACCGGGATCGAGATCCCGATCATTCAGCGCGACTACGCTCAGGGCCGGGCCGACGACGAGATCACGGCGATCCGTCGGCGCTTCGCCCGGACGGTCGTCGGTGCGGCGTACGGCGCCGCCGGCGTGCCCGAAGGAGGGGTCGGTCTCGACTTCGTGTACGGCGGGGTGCATGTCCGGAAGCGCGACGCCGGGCAGCACCACCTGCTGGAGCCGCTCGACGGGCAGCAGCGTCTCACCACGCTCTACCTCCTGCACTGGTACGTCGCCTCCCGTGCCGGCGTGCTCGACCGCGACGCGGTGTGGCTGCGCTTCTCCTACGCGACCCGGCCGAGCGCGCGCTACTTCGCCGCGGCGCTGCGCGAGCACCCCCTTCCCGACGAGGCGGGGGCGCCCTCTGCCTGGATCACCGACCAGCCGTGGTATCTCTACCCCTGGCAGGATGACCCCACTATCGCCTCGATGCTGGTGATGCTCGACGAGATCCACGAGGCCACGCTGGAGGTTGCAGCCACGACGGGAGCCGACGCCGCGGCGGCCTGGGCACGTCTGTCGGACCGCGTCGCACCAAAGATCTGGTTCCTTTTCCTCCCAGTCGCCGACCTCGGCCGCGGGGAGGACCTTTACCTCAAGATGAACTCTCGCGGCAAGCCGCTCACCAAGTTCGAGGTGCTCAAGGCCGACCTGGAGGACGCGCTTGCGGGCGTGTTCACCCCGGCGCAGCACCAACACGTGACCCGGAGCTTCGACGGCGGGTGGACCGACCTCTTCTGGGAGTACGAGAAGGCGTCGCGCAAGGCGCGCGCTGCCGCCGAGATGGCCGGAACCGCACCGCCCTTGAAGGTCACCGTCGACGGCGCCTTCATGCGCTACCTCGGGTTCCTCATCGAGGTCTGCGAGTGGCGCGACCGCGAACCCGGACGCCGGTGGAGCGATGAGGAGGGGAAGCACGAGCGCACGCTCGAGGAACGTGCGCGGCTCGCCCTCGTCGGTGGCGGCCCCGACGACAAAAGTGCCGAGCGCAACCGGGATCTTTTCCGCCACGCGTTCGACACGTGGTGCCAGCAGGGTGAGCACCCGACAGTCGTGTTTTCCCAGTTGTTCCGGGTGGGTGACGTCGGCGCCGGCCCCTTGCCGCTCCTCGTTTCGGCGGCTCCCGACCTACTCGGGATCTGTGTGAGTTCAGATAACGGTCTGACCCTCCCCGAGATGCTGCTCCTGTACGCCGTCCTGCTCGCTCGCCAGCCCGGCCACGAGCTCAGCGAGCCAGACCTGCACCGCCGGCTCCGGACACTGCGCAACCTCGTCGAGTCCGCGGTCATCCAGCGCAAGCGGATGCCCGACTACCTCAACACCGTCGAGAGCCTCATTGTCGACGGCGTGCTCGACGAAAAGAAGCAGTCCTTCAACGCCGACTGGGCGGCGGACCAGGTGCGCGTGTGGGAGTTGATCGATGAGAGCTCCCCTGAGGTGCGCGACGCCGTTCACGCGGTCGAGGACCACTCCGTAGTCCGCGGGCGACTGCTGTCCTTCGAGCTCGACGCCGCGACGCTGCCCAGACGTGCTGCGACGTTCGCCCTTGTCGCCGCGCCGGAGCTGCGTGACGTCTTCGGGGCCGCGCTGCTCACGTACGGCGACTACTCCCGCGACGTCGGGTGGGAGGGCAGCAAGCGGCAGCTCGGTAGCTCCGAGTTGGACGAGTCCTGGCGCGAGATCCTGACGATTGGTTCCCGGAAGAGCTTGGCCCGTGTCCGCGGGCCACTGATGGCGTTGCTCGATGACGTGGAAGCACGCCTGACGGCGGGGGCGACGTCGACCTGCGACGTACTGACCAAGATCTGTCAGGACTGGTGCGCCGACCGGGAGTCGAGCAGTCAGTTTGACTGGCGCTACTACCTGGTCCGCTACCCCGGAGCGCGCAGCAGGGTCGGCCAGGGCTTCTTCCACGGCGAGTACGACCCTGCTGACGGCGGCTTCGGCTACGCGAGGCTGCACATCCTGCACGGCAGCCACTACAGCGCCTACTTCAGCGACGCGCTGCTCCTCGCTGCTTGGACCGAGGGTGGGCTCGACGACGTCGCGTCGAAACCGCAGTGGTATCGCGAGAACGCCGGCATGGCTGTGCGTCGCGCGGCGATCAGGTGCGTGGAGGACGGCTTCACCGTGGAGGTGCCGGATGATGCCGACGCCGAAGTCCGCGCTGCGGTCGCGCGGATCGGCGAGACCTACAGCACCGGCGACGACGGCCGGGTGCTTGTGAAGCAGCGTGACGCCGGCGTCGGACGGCCGGTCGACAGCGAGGACCGGGTCCAACTGTGCGTCCGTCTCGTGCGCGACCTGGCAGGCTAACGGCCTGGCTCCTCAGTGCCCGGAGGCAGCGCTGTGACGGCCTCACCTGTCCGTCCGCCACACCCCAACCCCACAGGCCCGGGCGCGCCGCGGACGGTTCTTGACCGAACATCTGCGTCAGGTTCACTCGCAACGCGGATGGACGCTGGCCTGCATCGTCCTCAGCCGCCGTTGAGGTGCGCCTCGTACTCGTGTGCGGACTCCATGAGCTCCGCCTCGGTGACGAAGCTGTCCCACCCGCGCAGGTAGGGCCGGACTTGTTCGCTGCCGTTGATGCACACCGTGTCGTCGTGCCAGTCGTTGTTGTACGTCGGCGAGTAGCTGCAGTTCCAGGCTGCGTGGGCAGGGACGGCGGTGACCTGGTCTTCATCTGAGCAGTACCCATCCCGACGAGCCATTCTGAGCGCCTCAGCCTGGATGTCGTAGGCGGAGTACTCAGCGCAAGGACCCCCGGCGCCGGCATTCGCGAACCCCTTGATGGACACGTAGTCGACGAACACCTGGTACCTCTTAGGGCAGCGATCGCCGAGTTCATCCAGCTCCGCGTTGATGGCGCCTGCAGTGTCGCCACTGCGTTCTCGCCTCAGGATCGTCCTGAACAACGAGCTGCAGGAAGGCGGCTTCAGTCCTTCGCCCGAGTTCGCCTGATCGAGCGCGTTGGCGCCCGTGGGTGAGTAGGGAGAGGACGCGCAGCTCGACAACACCGCCGCCATCAAGGCGACACTGAGTGGCCGGCCGATGCCCATCGTGGATCACCCGCCGGCGTAGTCGCAGGCGACAGCGTTGTAGCTATGCATCGCGGGGTCGTTGGTGGCGTGGAAGCGGGAGTTGCCACTCTTCCTCACAGTGAGAGAACTCAGCTGATCCGCGGGAATCGGCGTAGCGCCCGACAGGCTGGCAAGCCGACCGTTGCGGACCGATGCCGAGATCGCGGAGTACGGGGTCCCCCTCTCATCAACGAGGACCTCATACTTCCCGGAGGCGTTCACATGGACCGCCGTGCAGGCGTAGGCACCGTCCTTGAGCTTCGCGAATGAGGACTGACTCGTGTACCACCAAGTTGCTCCTACGGCGAGAATCACCAGAGCCACGTACGGCTTCCACGTCCGCCAAATCGAGCGGTCCAACATGTCCCCCACCGTTCGTACCCGATTCGGCCTTGTACCCGGAGCAGCGGCTTCCCTGTGCCGAACCGTGCAGGTCGTCCGCGCCTGACGCTACTGGGCGCGTATCCCGTCGCGCAGGGGATCGGTTGGAATACGAGTCGCGCCGTGGACGGCGTCGACCGACAGCCCGAGGCATCCGAGCGAGCGAGGGCCAATGATTCGGACCCCGGGCGCACAGTACGCACACCCGACGCCGAAGAAGGAGGACGAGATGGCTGAGCGGATCGCACTGTCACTCGAGCCCGACTTCGGGTCGGGCCGGTGGACCTGGAGCCTCATGGGGGAGACCTTTGGGTCCACCGGGTCAATCCACGCGCACGACCGGGAGGACGCCGTGATCTGCGCGCTCGCGGTCGCCTATCCCGTCCTGCAGGCTCGGGTCCCGGCCGAGATCGTCGTGACCCTGCCGCCGACCGCGCGGCTGTGGTCGTACGCCGCCGAGGTGGAGGCCCACTTCACGGGTGTGAGCCTCGCGGCCTACGCCGCCGGCGATGCTGCCCTCCGCTCCGCCGCCATGCGTGCGCTCAGGCCGGCGCGGCCCGTCGTGGCTCCACCCACTGGGTCGCTCACCGTCGCCACCGACGACTCCGCCACCCGCGGCCGTATCGGCTGGGGGTGGCTCGCCGAGGACGGACGGCACGGGCACGGCACCGAGACGCCGTCCGTCAGGCAGTGCGCCAGGCGCAGGCACCCCGTGCTCGCCGAGCTCCGCGCCATCTCGCAGGCCATCTCGGCGCTGCCGCACCGCGACCTGGTGATCCGCACCGACTGCCGCGCTGCGGTCTCCCTMGTGGAGGAGTGGGCCGTCGGCGGAGACAGGCTCCCCGACGGGTACGCCGCGACCCACCACACCGCGGTCAAGCAGGGCGGGCTGCTGTGGATGCAGGAGCAGGTCCGCACGGAGGCTCCGCGACTCGACATCGGCTGGGTGCGCGGCCACGCGGGGGACCCGCTCAACGAGGGAGCCGACTCCCTGGCCAAGCTCGCCCGCCGCGGCGCCGAGGGTACTTGGGGTTTCACCGCGGACGACGTGCCATGGCGTGCCCGCGAGATCGCCGACGCCTTCATCGCTGCACACCAGACCACTCGGTCCGCCACCGCGGCCTGAGCTTCCCATCGATGCCTTGGAGGACCCATGAAGATCAACGCACTGCTCGACGTCAACGTCGTCGCCCACGAGTCCGAGGACGAGGTCGCCGTGCTCCTCGAGCTCGCGGCGCCCGCCGCCATCGCCGACGTGGCTCGGCCGCAGGCCTCGCTGCAGGTGGTCCTCGACCGCTCCGGCTCCATGAGCGGTGCGCCGCTCGAGGGAGCGAAGCGAGCGCTCATCGCGCTGGTCCGCCGGCTCGACCCCACCGACAACTTCGGGCTGGTCACCTTCGACGACTCCGCCCAGGTCGTCGTGCCTGCAGGTCTGCTGATCGACAAGGATGCAGTGATCGACCGGATCCAGGCGGTCCACGCCGGCGGCACGACCGACCTGTCGGCCGGCTACCTCCGCGGCCTGCGCGAGATCCGGCGCGTCATCCAGACCGACGGCGACAAGCGCGGCAACGGTACGGTCTTGGTCATCTCCGACGGCCACGTCAACGCCGGCATTCGGGACGCGGACGAGTTCGCGGCCGTCACGTCCAAGGCCTACGCCGACAGCATCGTCACCTCCACGCTCGGCTACGGACGCGGGTACGACGAGACGCTACTCGCCGCGATCGCCAGGTCCGGCTCGGGCAACCACGTCTTCGCCGAGGACCCCGACGCGGCCGCCGCTGCCATCGCCGGCGAGGTCCACGGCCTGCTCAACAAGGTCGTCCAGGCAGTGTCGCTAACGGTGAGGTTCGAACCCGCCGTGGAGTTCCTGCGGCTCTACAACGACCTGCCCGCCCAGCAGCTCGGCGACGGTCAGGTCATGATCGAGCTCGGCGACCTCTTCTCCGAGGAGGCCCGCAAGGTGCTCCTCAAGCTCAAGGTGCCCGCGCTCAGCCAGCTCGGCCTGGCTCGGGTCGCCACGCTCGAGCTGGCGTATGTCGAGCTGCCCGGCCTTGTCGAGCAGGTCGTGTCTCTTCCCATCACCGTCAACGTGGTGCCGGGCGACGAGGCCGCCGGCCGGGTGGCCCACCCGACCGTGGAGTCCGAGGTCCTCTTCCAGGAGGCGCAGGACGTCAAGCGGCAGGCGTCGGAGGCATTCGAGCACGGGAGGTTCGACGTGGGCCAGCGGCTCATCGGCGAGACCAAGCAGCGGCTCACGCGGTCCCTCGAGGTCGCGCCCGAGGCACTGAAGCCCGAGATCCAGCTCGAGCTCGACGACGTCGCCCGCATGGAGCACCTCGGTGACATGAGCGGGCCGACGGGTGCGGCGATGATGTCGAAGATGTCGCGCGACTCCTACCACCAGATGAACCGCAAGCGCGGCCGCACGCGGCGTGACCGGGGCGACCGATGACGTCGCGATCGGATTGTTTCGGACCCTGGGCGCAATCTGCTCCCATGAGCGAGACGATCAACGAGTTCCAGGCCGCCGGTGAATCAGCGCGGGCCTACTTCCGCACCGCCACGGGCACCAGGGTCCACCGGCCCGAGTGCCCCCACCTCGTGGGCACCGACGCGTACGCAGCCACCCCCTCCGAACGGCTCCAGCACCGGGTCTGTGACTGGTCGCGAGCGCAGGAGGAGGGGCACGGCCGCGAGCACTTCGCGACCATCGAGGACGCCATGCGCCGCGTCGGTGTGCCGGTCGAGGCCCACGACGCCGTGCTCGACGCGCTGCGGTTCGTCCAGCACGACGAGGTCTTCACCGTGCACAGCCTGACCTACGGCGCGCTGGGCCGGGAGGGTCGCACCGTCGCCGGCTTCGGCAAGACCTACTACTGGGTCGGCAGCGAGCGCATCAACCTCCCGGCGTACGTCGACAGCTCGCGCTCGGGGCACACCGCGCCCAGGTGTACGGCGACGTGTGCCCGACCTGTCACCTCGCACTGCCGCTGACCGGAGTGTGCGACGACTGCTGAGCAGTCCGGTTTCACCCCGCGCCCGATCGATTCGAGGCACGATGGTCGCCGTACAGGCAGCCGAGCGGGGGAGACGCCCAATGCCACCAGGTCCGAGCGCGGTCAAGGCCATGCAACGCCTGGTTCGCATCCTCGCGGTCCTCGACGACGCGGGAGTGGTGGGAGCGACCACCGAGCGGTTGCTCGAGGTCGCTGAGTACGGAGGCCAGGCCGCGCCTCAGGACCAGTTGAGCCTGGACCTCAAGAACCTGCGCAAGCAGGGGTGGCAGATCGACAACGTGGCGCCCGCAGGCATGCCGGGTCGCTACCGGATGGTCAGCGGCGACAACCGTCTTCACGTCAAGCTCTCGTCTGCGCAGCGAGCGGCGCTCCAGCGTGCGGTGCTGCTCGCCGATCGTGGGGACATCGCGAAGCGACTTGGTGTACGACCTGCCTCGTTTGCGCAAGGGATCGGCAGCATCGCGATCCGGAAGCCGAGGGGACACAAGCTCTCCCTCGCACTCCAGTCGGTGCAACTGCACAGCCGCATTCGGTTCACCTACAAGGGAACCCCGCGTCTCGTTCACCCTGGGACGGTCCGCTTCCAGAACTACAAGTGGTACCTCAGTGGCGTCGAGGACGGCTTCGACATCCTCAAGCACTTCGTGGTCGGCGAGATGAGCGACCTCTCGCTGGACCCGCCCGGGACTGCTGCCGAAGTGCCCTCGGTCCAGCGCATCCCCCTCCACCCGCTCCGCTGGGAGGTCGACCCCCCGGTGCGCGTCACCCTGCGCACCGCACGTGACTTCGTGCCCGACGTCGTTCGGTGGCTCAATGAACCTGACTCGCAGGTCGAGCATGACGACGCAGTCGATCTGACGTACGTCGTCACCCATCGCCAAGCCTTCCGCGCCCGCCTCTACGTCCTCGGGCCGAGGGTGACGATCACGCAGGGTGCCGAGGTGTACGGCGAGCTTCTCTCCGAGCTCCGCGCGATGGCCGGCCTGTGATGGCGGCCCCCAAGTTCCTCCAGCGTCTCGCGCGACTGCCCGAGGTCATCAACGTCCTCTCGGCCTATCCCGACGGGCTGAGCCTGCGCCGGTTGGCGGCCCAGTTCGGAGTGGACGAGGACACGATGCGCGAGGACCTTGTCGCTTACCTGGACCTGGAGTCGTGGGGGTGGTCCTTCGACATCTTTCACAGGCCGGCACTGGAGTTCGTCCAGCCCGAGGAGGATGACGACCAGACGAACGGCGCCGCGCGCACCCTCGTACGCATCGTCCCGGATGCCACGCCCGGCATCGGTGCGGAGCACGTCTCAGCCGGCGACCTTGCCACCATCTACACCGCCGGTGCCGCGCTGCTGGAGGTCGACCCGGACGACGCCGACCTGGCAGGAGCGCTCGCAGTCATCGCCGAGACGATGTACGGCGAACCGGCTGCGACGCCGTACGTCGGCGACTGGAACCGCCACGTGAAGGATCTCCAGGACGCGCAAGAGAAGCAGCGCAAGGTCCGCATTCTCTATTCGCGAGCCTGGAGGCCCGGCGTGACCGACCGGGTCATCGAGCCCCTGCGGCTCGTCCAGACGCGCCGCGGGTGGGAGGTCGATGCTGGCCCCGTTGGGCCGGAGGGCAACCTGCGGACCTTCCTGCTGTCGAACATCAGGTTGGTGGAGGTGCTCGACGAGGGCTTCGAGCCGCCGTCGGACGCGGAGTCCCTGCTGGCGAAGCAACGCGCGACGACGACCGTTCGGATGGAGCTCGAGCAGGACGCCCGCTGGGCTGCGCGGCAGCACGCCGAGAGGGTGACGGTCGTGACCGAGGACGAAGAGACCTTCACCGCCGACCTCGACCTGCTGGCGCCGGTGGGGGAACGGGTGGGCCTGATCATGCTGGCGAGCGGTCCTTCGACCCGCATCATCTCACCGGGAGCGGTCCTGCCCGATTCAATTGGCCTCGTCGAGGAACTCCTGCACCATCACGAGTCGGCAGGGCGCCCGACGGGCTGAGCAGTGCTCACCACTCCTCCATCACAGGCTCACCGCAGTTGGGACAGCTCATCTGCTCGGCACTGTCGCCTTCGGGCACTGTGCCGGTCGACGTGCAGTACTCGCAGATCCATCTCGCCATGGCCCGACGATAGGTCTCGCCACCGACATTGAGATTGGCAACGAGCCCGCAGGCGGCCCGGACCTCTGACCGGGACCCGCTGTGATCTCTGAGGAGTGATTGGTCGTGTGCGGGCTCGTGTCTGGTCGATGCGGTGTCCCTGTTTTGGAACTTGGAGCCGTGGATCTGGGTGGACTCCTACTTACAGATGTCTGGTGGCCGTGCCGGTCAGTCACTCGATTCGATCCGCGACTGACGGGAGCACGCACCATGACACTGATGCTGGGTGTCGATGTGCCCGCCGAGCAGAGCGTCAGGCCACCCTCGCGATGGACGGGCGACCGCTGTGGCGGGGCCGCAAGTTCCTCACTCGCCCGAGCGACCTGGATCGGTTGTGGGCTGATCTGGACGTGGCCGATCCGGGCGGCTGGACACCAAGAAGCCGAGCTGGCAAAGCAGAAGTCGCTGGTGCTCAACTACGACGTCCCGCCAGCGACGTGCGGGATGAGGACCTCGTCGCCGAGCGGGCGCGCAAGCTCGCGACCGTCGTCGCGCGGGTGTGGCTGGTGCCCGCGGGCCTCCTCAACATCTGGCCGAGGTGAACAAGCGATACCCGCGAGAAGCCCGCAGCGGGCGATTACGGAAACGGGTCATTGTTGCCCGAGATGTGCGTAGGCTCGCGGCCTAGCCATCCGGCGTGTCAGTGCGCCCTTATTTAGTGACGAAGTGGGGAAACAGTTGACTGACACTCCACCGACTCACGCAGGCGACTCCCACTTGCCCGCATCCCTGGATCCATCCGCTCTACGGGCGTGCGTGGATCGCGCCCTCCAGTGGATGGGGGAGGATGCGGCCGCAAAGTACTCCCCTCTCATGTCCCGGCGCCTCGGCCCAGAGTGGACGGACGCAGTCCCTCGCCAGCCTGGACAACCGAGGGTCTCCGCCACGGACCCCGGGTTCTGGCTCCAGGAGTTTAGACGGCATGACTCACCCGCGCGTGCGACACCTGCGATGCAAGTGGTGCACTCGGCCTTCAACCAGCGGCTACGCGATGCTGCCTGGGCACGAAACGTCCACTGCCACTTCGTCCCCGCAGATGGCACGGTTGCAGTCCTGGAGCGACTAACCAGATTGCGACGCGCCGCCTACGAACTGCGATTGCCGTGTGCATCCCGGATCCGCGACATGGGTTCTCGAATCAGCGAACTAGAAACCGGGGCGGTGCCCGCCGAAGCTACCCTGGCTGAAACGGTCGAGTTGGCACGCGAGAACGCAAGACTCGAGAAGCAGCGTCTCGAAACCGAGGTGGCTCTGAACGCCGCTAAGGAGAAGCTCGACACGGCCCAGGAACGGGAGCTTGAGCTTGTAACCAAGCTCGAGACAGCCGGCGCCGCCAAGATGGAAGCTGAGCAACTTCAAGAAGAACTGCGTCATGCCCGCTCGCACATTCAGCGTCTGCAACAAGAGGCCGACATCGCTGCGGCGCACCATCGCGAGGTCGAGAACCAACACCGGACGGTCGAGGACACGCCTACGGGACTCGTCGACATGCCGAACCTCGTTGGTGAAGCTCTCGCTCACATCTATGCCGTGGCGTTTGGCTCACTCCACCTTCAGAACAAGCTGATCGAGCGTGCCACGCAGGTACGTGGCACAGAGGCCGTTCAAGCCGCGCTCGGGGACGAGGGGCGACTCGCCAGTCAGATGCTGGTAGACATCATTGCTGACGCAGGGGCGCCGAAGGACTACGTCGACGAACTCCCGGAAGACCCGGTTGAGTGCGTGCAATGGATGTTGGATCATTCGGAGGTCCTCGAATCACTTCTGGCGGAGCCCGACTGGCAACACGCCTTAGCCCAGCTCGACCCGGACAGCTTGGCCCATGTCGAAACGATCATCGACGCCGGGCTTACGGTTTCTCGTGCGATCTCGGCGCAAGTTCGGGGGATGAAAGACCAGCTGTCCAAGCTCCAAGTGCCGGTAGTACCCGTCGCATCTGGTGCGCGCGCCATCGAAGACGGTCGCTCCGTGCGTCCCGGGCAACCGTGGCCATTCCCGAAGGGAGACGACACCTGGGTGCTCTCCGCGCAGAGGCAAGAGATCCGCAGGCCGGGACGACGGGCCGGTCGCCTTCAGGACCTGCTGGGCGAGGCCGGAGAGTCGGCGGTCGTGACCGCCTTCCTGCAGATCAGGCCCGAGGGTGGCCGCATCTTCTTCGACGAGGACGGAGACGCCTCCACCTATGTTGACGGCGTACTGATCTACCTCGGCCTTCTCCCGCAACTCGCCTCTGTCGACTAGTCCAGTCAAGTCCTCAGCGTCGCCGGTCTACATGGGCGCGCCGTTCGATCTAGGTCGACGTTCGCCAGGATGCGCCCCGGACCCACGTCATCCCCGGGGCGCGATCGGTCTCAGGAGAGGTATCGCAGGCGGAAGGCGATGCTCCATTCCGCGAGTCCAGGGAGGCTGTCGGCGGCATCCACCAGGTCCTGAAGTGAGGCCGAGAGCAGTCGCTTCCGATCACTGAGGTGCCCACCCACGATCGCGACTGCATCCCGGGCTCCGCGGTCGTCTTCCAGCGCCACCACTGCGAATGCGCCTCTCCCATGGGTGTCGGCGGCCTCGAGACTGGCTGCGAGCATCAGGTAGCGCCAGAGATCGTTGGACTTCCCCATCCTCCGGTTCGCCATTGCGGAACCCAACTCCGCGACTACGGTGGGAGCGCCGTGAATGCCCAATTGTCAAGGGGTCGCCAATGCTTGAAGTCGCATTCGATGAGAGCGCGAGCCAGTTCATCGTGACCAGCCACCGGTGCGGCAGCGTGCGCGTTTCTTATCCTCGCAAGGTCCAGCGATATGGCGCCGTCTCGGACACCGAGTTTCTAGTCGTTGATGAAGACGGCACTGAGGAACGCTTCAGCGACGACGGAATCAAGCTCGGTTGAGAGATACCTGAGCCGACGGCGGTCCAGGTTTGCGATCCGCCGACGGGCCACACGATCAGCGCAACTTTCGATAGAGCGTCGCCGGCCGCCCCCGAAGCCCGTCGGAGACCACGACCTTCCCGTGGCGCGTGAGTGGTTCGACGTACTCCCGCATGCGCCGGTTGAAGTTGTCCTTGTGCAGCTCAGCGCCCACCACCGCCTCGTGCACCTTGCGCAGCTGGCGCAGGGTGAAGGGCTCGGGAAGGAAGCCGTCGGGGTCGGGATGGATGTCGACGTAGCGATAGCGGATCTCGTAGCGCTCTCGCAGCGCCTCGACCGCGGCAGAGACGATCTCGTCGTGGTCGAAGAGCAGGCGCGGCTCGCCATGCAGCCGCCCGTCGGAACTCACAGGCACCAAGTCGCCATTGGCGTCCAACAGCTCGGTCTCCGGCAGGGAGAGCGAGTGCGCCGCTGAGATCACCCAGCTCCGGTCGTCGCGGGCGGGGTCGTCGAAGAGCCGGAGCAGCCGGGGACGGTTGCGGTCCGAGGGCTCGATGCCCACCTTGCGGCGCAGGACGTCGTCGACGGTTCGGTCGACCGTCCAGCGTTCCCGGATGAAGCCACCCGGCAGTGAGCGGCCGGCGGGATCCCAACGGTCCTGCACCAGGACTCGCAGCTCGGGGATTGATTCGGAGGGTCGGCTTACGGTCAGCACAGCGACATCGACGGTGACACCGGGTCGGGGAAACGAGTCGAGGTCAGCCATGCGGCAGACATTAGCGCGATTCGCGTGTTAATGTTTAGAGGCAACAGGGTGCTAAAGGGGAATGCCATGAACGACCGGCACCAGGGCGGCGAGACTGCCCACACCGAGAGCTCCGACCACGAGCTCGACAAGGCCTGGAACGACCTGGCCCAYGGCCTAACCGCGCAGCTGCCCCGGATGCGCGACGAGAGCGACCACCTCATCGTCGAACTGCCCGAGGGCGACGACGACGGCACCCGGCCCTACGCGCAGTTCGCGGGCTTCGGCCCAGGGATGGTGCGCGCCGAGCTCAGCGGCAACGCCTACCTCGCGCCGGCGTACGTCCTGACCGACGAATGGTGCGAGTCGCTCCGGACGATGGGGTGGAGCGGCAACGAGGAGGACGAGCCCAACTGGTATGTCGAGCGCCCGGTCGAGGACGCGAGGAACATCGCGGCCCTCGTGGTCGCCTCACTGCGCCAGGCGTTCGGGGTCGCCCACCCGCAGTTCCTGACCTACCGAGCCTGGGGGCGCAACGCCGACGGGGCAGCGGAGCTCGGGCTGAGCGCGAGCGAGGACGTGCCCGTCGAGCAGCCCTTCGAGCCGATGGTGCTGCAGCCCGAGGACCGCGACGACCTGATGGCGATGATCCGCATGACGCTCCACGCGAAGTACGACGAGGAGCCCGCCGTCGACGACGACGGGGACGTCGTCATGACCCACCTCGACCAGCCGGTCTGGGTGCGGGCCCGGGAGGACATGCCGGCTGTCGAGATCTTCGCCCGCGTCGTACACGGGGTGCACTCCCGCCGAGCCACCGCGGTGGACATCGGCCTGCTCAATCGCGACACCCCGCTGGTGAAGTGGTCGATGCGCGAGCGCACGGTGTGGCAGCACATCGTGATCCCCGCGCTGCCGTTCGCCCCCGGGCACCTCGACGCCATGGTCGACGTCTTCCTGGCGACGATGACGGCCACCCGCGACGACCTGGCCCTCCGAGTCGGCGGGCGGGTGGCGTGATGAACCTGACCTCCGCCCAGGTCGACCGCGCTTGCGGCGTGCTCATCGCATCCGCTGCCGGGGACGGCCTCGGGGCCGGCTACGAGTTCGCCCACGTGGCACCTGACCTCGTGCCCACCATGATCGGCGGCGGCCTCGGCAACTTTGCTCCCGGCGAGTGGACCGACGACACCTCCCAGGCAGTAGCCATCGCCCGGGTCGCCACCACCGGCGTCGACCTGCGCACCCCCGAGGCGCTCACGCAGATCGCGCAGGGCTTCGCCGACTGGTACGCCGGCGACCCCGCCGACGTCGGCATCCAGACCTCCGCGGTCCTCAGCCGCGCGGGGCGCAACCCGACCGGTGCCGACATGGCCGAGGCCGCCCGCGTCGTGCACGAGCGCTCCGGACGCAGCGCCGGCAACGGCTCCCTCATGCGCACCGGCCCGGTCGCTCTCGCCTACCTCAACGACCCCGAGGGCCTCGTCGAGGCCGCGATGGCGATCAGCGCCCTCACCCACCACCAGGACATCGCCCAGCAGGCGTGCGCCGTCTGGTGCCTGATGATCCGCCACGCAGTGCTCAACGGCGAGCTCCCGACTTACGGCGATATCGCTGCGTGGGTGCCCAACGCAGACGAGTGGCGAGAGCTGCTGCTCGAAGCCGAGACCGAGCCACCGTCGTCCTTCACACGCAACGGCTGGGCTGTCGGCGCCCTGCAGGCGGCGTGGTCCGCGATCACCCACACCCCCGTGCCAACGGGCGGGCACGCCTGCGGCCACCTCGTCGACTCGCTCACCACCGCGATCCGCATCGGTCACGACACCGACACGGTCGCCGCGATCGCCGGCGCGCTGCTCGGCGCGAGGTGGGGGATGAGCGCCGTGCCGGCCTCTTGGCGGCGGGTGCTGCACGGCTGGCCCGGATTGCGCGTCGGCGACCTCGAGCACTTGGCGTACCTGACCGCCCACCGTGGGGCGGCCGGCAAGTACGGCTGGCCGCTGGTCGACCACATCGACTACACCCACCTGCAGTACGGCCGGCCCGCACTGGCCACGCACCCGTATGACGACGGCGTGCTGATCTCCGGTGCGACCGTGCTGGACGAGGTGCCCGACGAGGTCGACGTCGTCGTCAGCCTGTGCCTGACCGGTCGGACCCAGGTGCCCGCCGGCGTCGAGCACATCAACTTCCGGCTGATGGACCAGGCCGAACCCGAGCAGAACCCCAACCTCGACTTCGTCCTGATGGACGCTGCGCGACTCGTCGCCGACCTGCGCGACGAGGGCAAGACCGTGCTGCTGCACTGCGTCGCCGCCCACTCGCGCACGCCCACGGTCGCCATCGCCTACTCCATGCTGCGAGGCGTGGAGCTCGAAGAAGCGCTGCCGGCGGTGTGTGGGGCGCTGCCGGCAGCGCGACCGAACCGGGGATTCCGGGATGCGCTGAAGCGCCTCGCCGACAGTGCCGTCCGGGATTCAATTGCGGAACCCGCTTGAGAGAGAGACACAAGGATGTTCATCGTCGATGGAGCACTCCACTGGAGTGCCTCCGACCTGACCGCAGCTGCCGCGTGCGAGTACGCCGTCCTCCGCACGCTCGACCACAAGCTGGGCTGGGGTGCCGCGCTCCAAGAGTCCGAGGATCCGCTGATGCGGCACATCGCCGCGCTGGGTGACGTGCACGAGGAACGCTTGCTCGCGGAGTACCTGGCATCCGGGGATGTGGTTCAGATGCCTCGTGTCCTGGGGTCGCACACTGCGGCCAAGCTGCAGGCTGCGAGGGACGACACTCTCGAGGCTCTCCTCTCCGATGCCCCGGTCGTCTACCAGGCCGCCTTCTCGGACGGGGAGTTCTTCGGCTACGCCGACTTCGTCGAGCGAGCCGACGACGGGTGGCGCGTCTGCGACGCCAAGCTCGCGCGTCAGGCCAAGCCTCAGGCCTTGCTGCAGCTGGGTGCCTACGCCGAACAGATGCGCACGCTGGGATTGCCCGTCTCTTCCAGGGTTGCGCTGCTGCTGGGCAACGGCGAACGCGTGGAGTTCCAGCTCAGCGACGTGCTTCCGGTCTTCTCCGAGCGACGCGAGCGGTTGCGCGAGCTCCTCGGCACGCACCGCTCCGAGGGCCGGCCGGCCGAGTGGGGGGCGAGCGGGGTCCGCGCCTGCGGCGGGTGCGCCGAGTGCCGTGACGCGGCCGAGCAGGCCGACGACCTCGTGCTGGTGGCCGGCCTGCGCATGGACCAGCGTCGCAAGCTGAGGGCTGCGGGCATCCTGACCATGGGCGACCTCGCCGCGGCGACGTCCAGGCCCGGCGACATGGCCGAGGCCACGTTCGACAAGCTGCGCGCGCAGGCCGCGATCCAGTGGAGCCAACGACATACAGGTGAAGGAGCACCCGTCGAGTTCGAGCTGCTCGACGGCGCGGCAGAAGCCCTCACTCGACTGCCGGCACCGTCGGCGGGCGACCTCTTCTTCGACTTCGAGGGCGACCCGCTCTACGACGAGGGAGACCCCTCGCGCGTGGGGCTGGAGTACCTCTGGGGCGTGCTCGGCACCGACGACGACTACACGCCGATCTGGGCCCACGACTGGGCTCAGGAACGAGCGGCGTTCGTGGAGTTCATGGAGCTGGTGGCCAAGCGCCGAGCAATCGATCCGGACATGCACATCTATCACTACGCGCCCTACGAGACGGCGGCGCTCAAGCGTCTCGCGATGCGCTACCAGACGTGCGAGAAGGAGCTCGATGACCTCCTGCGCTCCGAGGTGTTCGTTGATCTCTACGCCACGGTGCGCGCGTCGGTTCGGGTCTCGGCCCCGTCGTACAGCATCAAGAAGCTCGAGCCTCTGTACATGGGTGACGAGCTGCGCTCGGACGACGACGACGCGGTGTCTGACGGAGGCGCCTCGGTCGTGGCTTACCACGAGTTCCGCACGTGGCGGACCGAGGACCCGCCGGCGGCGATGAAGCGGCTGGCCGCCTTGGCGGATTACAACGAGTACGACTGCCTCTCGACCCTCCGCTTGCGCGACTGGCTGCTGACACGAGCCGAGGACGTGGGTGTCCGACACCTCATCGTGCCGCGCACCAACGCGGTCGAGGGTGAGGAGCTGACGGTCAAGGACCCGGTGTTCCTTGGCTTGATGGATCTGTCCGGGCCCGAGGTGCGCACCGAGCGCACGGCTGCGGAGCAGGCGTGCGCGATGCTTGCGACGTCCCTCGACTTCTTCCGTCGTGAGAACAAGCAGTTCTGGTGGGAGCACTTCGAGCGGCTGATGCACCCGATCGACGACTGGGCCGGTGCCCGCGACGTGTTCGTGGTCGAGTCGGCCGAGGTGGTCTCCGACTGGCAGGTGCCCGAAGGCAGGGCAAGGAACGAGCGTCGACTCGTGCGGCTGGTGGGTGAGTGGACCCCGGGCAGCAAGGACGGCTTGGGCGCAAAGGTCGCCTACGCGACTCCCGCACCGTCGAAGTCGCACGGTCCGGAACGCGCTCCGTACGCTGCCTGCGACAGCGCCGCAGTGAAGCCCGACGACGCAGACACGCGGGTGGTGTTGCTGACCGAGAGCCGCAAGTCGGAGGACACCTTCCCCGGCCTCCCGGTGGCGTTGCTGCCTGGCAGTCCGCCGCCCGTCGGCAGGCTCGAGGACGCCATCAAGGGGGTGGGCCAGGCCGTCGTCGCTACGGGTGGGCCATCGGACTCAGCCGCGATGGACATCCTGACGCGGCGCACTCCCCGACTTCGCGGCGGGTACCCGCTCCCGCGCGGCGGATCGACCATCGACAACGTCGTCGAGGCTTTGGTCGGCATGGACGACTCCTACGTCGCGGTCCAGGGTCCTCCCGGCACCGGCAAGACGTACGCCGGCTCCCGGGTGATCAAGTGCCTGGTCGAGCAGCACGGCTGGCGGGTCGGCGTCGTGGCGCAGTCGCACGCCGTCGTGGAGAACATGCTCGACGGCATGGTCAAGGCGGGCCTTGATCCGGCGCTGGTCGGCAAGGCAAAGGTCGAGAAGTCCGACCCCGCCTGGACCAGCCTGAAGGACGTGCCGAAGTTCCTCGACGAGCACACTGCGGAGGGCTGCGTCATCGGTGGAACGGCCTGGGACTTCGCCAACGACAACACGGTTCCTCGGGAGAGCCTCGACCTCCTGGTCATCGACGAGGCCGGGCAGTTCTCCCTCGCCCCGACCATCGCGGTCTCGGTCGCTGCCCGGCGACTCCTTCTGCTGGGAGACCCTCAACAACTGCCCCAGGTGAGTCAGGGGACCCACGCCGAGCCGGTCGACACCTCAGCCCTCGGGTGGCTCCTGGATGGACACCGCACACTGCCCGAGGACCGGGGCTACTTCCTCGCCGAGTCCTACCGGATGCACCCAGCCCTGTGTGGACGCGTCTCGGTGCTGTCCTACGAGGGGCGACTGCACGCTGCGGTGCCGGCGTCGCAGCGCTCCCTCGAAGGCGTCCAGCCGGGACTGGAGGTCGTGACCGTTCCGCACGCAGGAAACCAGACGGCGTCTCCCGAAGAGGCTGCCGAGGTGGTCGCGCAGGTACGCGCCCACCTCGGCGCTCGCTGGGACGATCCGGACGATGCGTCGGCGCCGCGCCCGCTCGACCGGTGCGACTTCGTGGTGGTGGCGCCCTACAACGCGCAGGTGACCCTGATCCGGGCCCGTCTGAAGGAAGCGGGGCTGGGAGACGTGCGGGTCGGCACGGTCGACAAGTTCCAGGGTCAGGAGGCACCCATCGCGATCGTGTCGATGACGGCTTCGTCGCACGGGGACGTGCCCCGTGGGATGGGCTTCCTGCTCAGCCGCAACCGGGTCAACGTCGCCGTCTCGAGGGCCCAGTGGAAGGCGATCGTCGTTCGATCGGCCTCACTGACGGGCTACATGCCGTCGAGTGTCGACCGGTTGTTGGAGCTGGGRGCGTTCATCGGCTTGTGCGCGGAGCAGCCCTTGGCACAGGACCGAAGCCGCGGTCAGGTGAATCCGTGAAGCCGTACGGTCGACCCATGGACGTGCGTGCAGAACTGCTGGGGCCTCTGAAGCCTGCATGGGACAACGCACCTCGGGACCGGGAAATGACCGCCTTCAAGCGGCAGGCTCGAAAGCAGCAGGCAACGTGGCGGGCTCAGCAAGGTCTGGGCTTCGGAGAACACCCCGCGGCAACGAGAACGGCTCCGTCCTCACCCAGCAAGACGGCAACGCCTACGCCAACTTCCTCTCCCCGCAGATCGTCGAAGCCGTGAAGCACAGGTTGCACGAGGCGCAGCGGCAGAAGTCAGAGCAGCTCAACAGGGAGCGACTCCTCAACCATCTGCTGTCCTCGATGCCGATGTGCTTCAACCTATTCGGTGAGCTGCACGGCGATCCCGCTCGTCTGTCTGCAGCAGGCAAGGCGCTGTGGGACGTGCAGGAAGAGGGGCAGGGCATCAAGTTCGAGTSGTCTCCCGGCCGTCACGACCCCCGGTTCACCGGTGACGGCACAGCGTTCGACGTCGCGCTGTTCTTCGGTGAGCCCGGCGAGTCTCGGACCATCATCGGGATCGAGACCAAGTACCACGAGCACGCCGTCAGCGAGTCTCCGCCGGACGTCGTGAAGCGATTGGGCCGTTATCGGCGGATCGTCGAGGACTCCCACGTGTTCAAGGCCGACTGGGAGACGCGCATCCTCGGAGCCGAGCTCCAGCAGGTGTGGCGCGACCACCTCCTCGTGCTCGCCATGCTGCAGGACACTGACCAGGTGTGGACGTCGGGCACCTATGTCCTCGTCTACCCGGAAGGCAACACGTCCTTCGCTCGACTGGCTGAGCGCTACACGGACGCGCTGCAGGACGCCTCCACCTTCAGCCACGTCACCCTCGAAGCGCTTCTCGACGCCCACGTCCTCCACGAGCCCGACACCGAGCAGAAGTTCCGAGAGAGGTACCTCTTCTGACAGCCGTCCTGCTCGCGAACAGTGGCGAAAGGGGCTGAGCCCTTCCCCGCTGCTTGCTCTACCTTGCTGGCCAGGGATCCGGGACAGCCCCATCGCCGGCGTCCTCGCACTGCGAGGTACCTCGGGGAGTGGGCTTCCTCGTTCGCTGAAACCCAGTCATCGTCGCCTTGTCTCGGGCACAATGCCGAGCAGTCCTCATCGGGTTCGAAGCCATGAGAGCTTCATGCCCTGCAGCGCGAGCGGTGTGCTTGAGTTGGGTGCAGTTGTCGGGCTTTCGCAGCCCGCCGGGGTGCAGTGCCCTGATGACGGGGATCGGGACGAACGAGGGGTACGGAATGACTGATCAGGTGAACTCGGACGCCCACGTCACACTGCATCCGATCGTCACCGAGCTCGCGGAGGCGCTCGCGCGCGTTGCCGGGTCGCGCGCAGAGATCGTGCCCGGCGAAAACCACAACTGGCTGGCTATCGAAGAGACGTCCAGCACGATCACTTTCGTCGAGGCCGAAGGCTCCGAGCTTCGAGTCGTTCCCTTCGTGGGGGACGCTGATGCTATCCAGGCGCGTTCCTTCGTCAGCGCGATCAGGCCATCGTGGCTCGACGGGGAGTGCGAGCTCGTGGCTGATGTGTCGGAGCTGTCCAGCTACGCCGATCGCGGCCAAGTCATCGACCTGATGCACGCAGCGTTGGACTACTGGACACGCTCTGCGGCAACCCCGTCGCATGAGCCGCCTTCGGCGCCAGCAGCCGAGGAGTGCCAGGGCTCGTCCGAGGCTTCTGATGTCGACTTCATTGCTGACGTGATCGAAGGTCCGGACGCTGAGGCGCACGTCGTCGAGCAGCAGATGATCGACGCGCAGATGCGCGCGGACGTCAGTGACCAGTGGTCGTGGGCATCGTCAGTCGCCCGTATACCGCAGATCTCAGACCTCACCGTCGCCCTCTCCGAGGCTGTGGACCACGCTCGAATCGCTGTTGTCGTGCACGACGCTGACCTTCAGTTCGGCACCAAGGTCGTGTTTGAGGGTGCGCTGCCTGCAGGAACTTCGGCCATCGGCAGCGTCAATGTGCCGCTCTCGGCGCGTGTCATGTCGCAGATCGAAGAGCGTCGTGGGGCTGACTGCCTGATCACCCTCGAAGATGCATCCAATGGGAGGGTGCTCGCCCGATACGAGGAAGCACTCGACGTTCAGCCGCGCGACCTGTGGTTCTGGCAGGGCGATCCCCGTCGCTCCGAGCAGCGGACACGCATGCTCCATCGAAAGAACGAGCTCGACGATCTGCTGCAGGAGGACCCGGATCACCCAGATGCGGATGTAGTTGCGCGCGAGCTCGAAGCACTCGAATACGCGTTGCGTGCCGAGGGCCACAGCTCAGCGATTCTCTCGCGGTCGCTCCTCGCTTCATTCGTCAGGCCGAACCACCCGGAGATCGCTGCAGTCGCGCGCGAGTCCGCCGAGCGCTTGGGACTGGCAACTGGCGACTCATCCTTCTTCGCCTTCCAGATCCCCGATGTCGCCAATGCGGAGGAGCGCGCTGACGCGACCGTCACCGCAATCTACGAGGCGCTCCAAGCCCGCTCCATCGCGTACTCCGAGCCGCCCCCCGGCTGGGACTATCGTGACGCAGGCCAGCGCATCCGCGACCACGGTGACGTTGCGAACGCCGGTCTCGGCACCTGCATGGACACTACGGTCCTCGCTGCGGCCGTGATCGAGCAAGTTGGCTTGCACCCAGTCTTGGTGCTCATCAACGGGCACATCTTCGTCGGCTACTGGCGCCGGGACCCGCTGCCCGAGCAAGGCCCGAAGCCGGAGTGGTATCCGGACTCGCCCGTGGTCTTCGACCCCGCCGCAATCCAGGCTCTGGTCGAGGGGAACTGGTTGGGCGTGATTGAGACGACGGCCTTCACCGCAGGCAAAGACACCCCCCCGGGCGAGGCGCGCAGGATTGCGCGGCTCGCAAACGTGGGACGCGGGGTCAGCGAGGGCTTCATCCAACTGATCGACGTCGCCGCCGCGCGACGCGCAGGAGTGTCTCCCCTACCAGCTGTGAGCGAGCGCCAGGACGGCGTGACGGAGATAGTGGAGTACCGCGCGGGCAGTGCGCCGGTGGTCACAGAGGTGCAGGCGGACTCTGTGGAGGCCGCCAGTCTGCGTGAGCGGCAGGTCGACCACCACCCGGTGCGCTACCGGACGTGGAAGTCGTCGCTGTTCAGCTTGAATGCAACCAATGCGCTTCTGAACCTCGGCAGCAACGCAAGAGTTCAGCCGGTCGTTCTTCCGCCCGAGGGCCTCGGTTTCCTGGAGGACAAGCTCAATCAGGACGTCTCGTTCAGCCTGCACAGCGGCTACGACATCCCTGAAGTCTGGCGTGCCAGAGACATAGCCAACGCCATGCAACTCGTGGAGTCGGGGGAGACCGACGACCGGCGCGAGCTCGTTGCGCAGCTCGGGGATCGGAAGATCTTCGTTCAGAGGTTCGGTCGTGTACGAGGCCAGTTCGGACCACTCGGCTCGGCGACCTTCGTGAAGGAGATCCGGTCGATGGCGCACAGCGCCAAGACCGCTCGCGAGGAGCGAGGGATGAACCCCCTCTTCTTATGCATCGGGCTCCTGCGTTGGTCTTATAAGACCGGGGTCTTCGCGGAGGCCCCACTCATCCTCGTTCCAGTGAATATCGCGGCAGCGCGGGGTCGACAAGAGTTCACCCTCTCGCTCGACTCCTCACAACAGACAACCCCCAATGCTGCCCTCATCGAATGGTTGCGGCGAGAGCACGGCCTCTCGATCCCGGGACTCTCCGAACCGCTGGCAGACCGGGCCGGCATCGACGTCGATGGCGTGCTCGCCGAGGTACGCAAGGCGATTGCTGAGCGGGGCCTGCCGCTAGACGTGTCRGGTGAGGCGCGAATTGCCACGCTTGACCTTTCTGCCTTCCGGATGTGGCAGGACCTCAACCTCCACGCTGACCACTTCTTCGACCGCCCGCTGGTCAAGCATCTCGTCGAGACGCCTACAGAGACCTTCACGGACCCCGCGATCGTGGCGGTCGGCGACGCTGCCCATGACGAGGTCTTCGATGACGAGTTGGAGAAGTTGGAGACTCCAATTCCGGCCGACTCCACTCAGAAACGGGCCGTCCTCTGGGCGAAGCAGGGCCGCACTTTTGTGCTCCAGGGGCCGCCCGGGACCGGCAAGTCGCAGACGATCACAAACATGGTCGCCGAATGCCTCCTGACCGGGCTCCGGGTCCTCTTCGTGGCCGAGAAGGGCACCGCTTTGGCGGTGGTGCAGCGGCGACTGGACGAGATCGGTCTTGGCCCTTTCACGTTGAATCTTCACCACGAGGGCTCCAACGCGGCAGAGGTACGCGCCCAGCTCAAGCGATCACTCACGGCCAGCGTCAACCCCGACAACTTGGCCATGGAAAGCGCCCGCCGACGGCTCAGAAACGCACGCTTCGAGCTGACCCAGTATCCCCAGCAACTCCACAACGCCAACGCGGCGGGGCTTTCAGCCTACAGCGCGCATGATGAGTTGCTCGTCCTCCAGGACGGCCCAGCGATGCCGATCCCCACGACACTGGTTGCGCATGAGGCAGAGC
>NZ_JBFUKA010000062.1:0-27494 GCF_056401085.1 Nocardioides sp. P4_G4 | reverse complement strand
GCGTACAGGCGCTGCCGCTGCTCTGGCGAGCTGGGCCCCGGCACGGGGACCGCCGGGGCGGTGAGTGAGCCACACTCGCCGCGCCCGGAATGTGGCTGGAGCACCGCCCGTACGGCGCGCCGCCGCGACGCGCCGCGGGGGAGGTGCGACAGCCACGATCTGCGCGTCCGGAACGTGGCTGACTCACCGCCCGCCGCGGGACCGGCAGGCCTCAGCGGATCGTGCCGCTGTTGTCCTTGGCCAGCGACCGCGAGATGACCATCCGCTGGATCTGGTTGGTCCCCTCGAAGATCTGCATCACCTTGGCCTCGCGCATGTAGCGCTCGACCGGGAAGTCGCGGGTGTAGCCGTAGCCGCCGAGCACCTGGACGGCGTCGGTGGTGACCTTCATGGCGTTGTCGGTGGCGACCATCTTGGCGATCGACGCCTCGCGGGAGAACGGCCGGCCCGCGTCGCGCAGGCGCGCGGCGTGGAGCATCGTCGCGCGGGCCGAGACGATCGCGGCCTCCATGTCGGCCAGCACGAAGGCCAGCCCCTGGTGCTCGATGATCGCCTTGCCGAAGGTCTCGCGCTCCCGGGCGTAGGCCACCGCGGCGTCCAGCGCCCCCTGGGCCAGCCCGACGGCCACCGCCGCGATGCCGAGGCGGCCCGAGTCGAGCCCGGCCAGTGCGATCCGCAGGCCGTCGCCCTCGGCGCCGAGCCGGCGCGAGGCCGGGACGCGCACGTCGTCGAAGCGCATCGTCGCGGTGGCCGAGCCGGTGAGGCCCATCTTCCGCTCCGGCGGGTCGGCGGTGAGGCCCTCGGTCGAGGCGGGGACGAGGAAGCAGGAGATGCCGTTGCGGTCGTCGGAGGTGCGCGCCATCACCTTGTAGAAGTCGGCGTGGCCGCCGTGCGTGGTCCACGCCTTCGCGCCGTTGATCACGTAGTCGTCGCCGTCGCGGCGTGCCGTCGTACGCATGGCGGCCGGGTCGGAGCCGGCGTGCGCCTCGGAGAGGCAGTACGCACCCAGCAGGTCGCCGCCGAGCATGTCGGGCAGCCACTCGGCCTTCTGCTCCTGGGTGCCGAAGTACTCCAGGCCGAAGCACGACAGCGCGTGCACTGACACCCCGACGCCCACCGACGACCACACCGCCGCGATCTCCTCGAGGACCTGGAGATAGACCTCGTACGGCTGTCCGCCGCCGCCGTGCTCCTCCGGGTAGGGCAGGCCCAGCAGGCCGGCCTGGCCCAGCATCGCGAACACGTCGCGCGGGAAGGTCTCGGTGGCCTCCGCCTCGGCGGAGCGGGGGGCCAGCTCGCGGGTCGCGATCTCGCGGGTGAGGGCGAGGAGATCTCGCGCCTCGTCGGTGGGCAGCACGCGGCTGGCGGTCATGCGGTGGTCCTCCCGGGTGTGGGCGGTCGATCGGTCAGGGCGGTGACGGTGGTCACGCTGCCGATCAGCCTAGGGGCCCCTAGTCCCTCCGAGCCATTTGCGCATGACCCGCCTCGGTGCCCCCCTGGTCACCCGTACCTTGCGCACCATGGGGGACCGATGGCTGCCGTACTCGGCGGCGGCGCTGGCGAGCGGCGCGGTCGCCCTCGTCCTCGGCACCCTCGGCCTCCCGCTGAGCCCCGACGACGCGAGCCTGCTGCGGAGCGCGCAGGTCGAGGAGGGCCGCTGGGTCATGGCGTCGGCCGCCTTCGTCATCTGTGCGCTCGGGCTGGGCATGGGCCTGCCGACCTTCCTGTACGGGATGCGCCGTCGCGGTCGGATCTTCGGCTACGCAGGCACGGCGATGCTCGGGATCGCCGCGGTCGCGATGGCGTCGTACGCCGCGTTGCTGGCGTTCTTCCGGCTCCTCGTCGTCAACGGGACCATCGGTCGGGAGGAGCTCGCCCTGCTCGCCGACGACCGCGGACTGGTCGGCTTCATGATGGGCTTCGTGGGCGCCTTCCACCTCGCGGAGGTGCTGCTAGCGATCGGGATGCTGCGGGCCCGGTCGATGCCGCGGTGGGTGCCGGGACTGTTCCTCCTGCACGCCGCGATGGCCCCGTTCACGCGGGTCGTGCCCTCCCTGAGCGGCATCGGTGCGGTGCTCGTCGGGGTGGCCTTCATGGGCGTGGCCGTCTTCACCAACGAGCAGTTCCAGCTGACCCGGGCGGCGCGCGCCGTCTCCTGAGACCGGGCCGTCCCGACGTCGCTTCGGCGAGCGGACGCTCTGGTGCTGTCGGTGGCCCGTGCCTAGAGTGCGAGGTCCAACGCCGTTCGAGGGGGAAACGTTGCGCGCACGCGGAGCACGTCGTCTGTCTGTCCTGGTCATGCTCGTCCTGGGAGCGGGGGTGCTGCCGGGGGTGACCACCTCCGCCGTGGCCGCTCCCGACGACGGGGCGTTCACCACGTTGCGCGGCTTCACGCCGACCGGCGCGAAGGTGCGGGTCGAGCCGAAGGAGTACGCCGCGTCCCGCGTCGACCTCTCGGCGCTCCGGGGGGAGCTGCCCGCGGGGGACGGCTCGTCCGTCGTCTCGGTCCCCGACCCGTCGGGCGGGCTGCAGTCCTTCCGCGTGAGCCGGACCCAGACGATGGAGTCCGAGCTCGCAGCCGCCCACCCGGAGATCACGACGTACGCCGGTCGCGGTGTCGACGACCCGCAGGCCTCCATCGCCCTCGACCTGACCCCGATGGGCTTCCACGCCTTCGTCCGGGCGCCGGGCAACGGCCGCGACTGGTACGTCGACCCGGCCTACAACCGGCGCGRCACCACTGCACACCTCAGCTACTACGGCCGCGACCTCCCGCGTCCCGAGCAGCGTCGGGCCGAGGGCGAGGTGAGTGCCCTGCGTGACACCGTCACCACCGCCCAGCAGGCCGCCACCGACGCCGGGCAGCCGGTGACCCGCCGCTACTTCCGGCTCGCGCTGACCTCCGACCCGTCGTACGCCGCCTACTTCGGCACCGACAACGTGCTCGCCGAGAAGGTCACGCTGATCAACCGGGTCAACGAGATCTACAACGACGACCTCGCGGTCGAGCTGCGCCTGGTCGACGGCACCGAGAGCCTCAACCTCGACACCGACGCCAAGGCGACCGGGGCCGACGGCCCGTGCGGCGCGGCGCCGTGCTTCGAGCCCTTCGACGACAACGGGACGCCGGACGACGACAGCGACRACTCCTATGGCGACATCAGCTACTGCGACGTCTCGACCCTGGGCAGGAACCGCACCGTGCTTGGCCAGCTCATCGGCGCCTCCAACTACGACGTCGGCCACATCGCGCTGGGCGTCAACGGTGGCGGCATCGCCTACCTCGGCGTGATCGGCGGCGACTTCGACGGCTACAAGGGCGGCGGCTGCACCGGCCTCCCGAAGCCGAAGGGCGACTTCTTCGCCATCGACTACGTGGCCCACGAGCTCGGCCACCAGTTCGGCGGCAACCACACCTTCAACGGCGCCCTCGGCGCCTGCGGCGGCAACATCTCCGACGCGTCCGTCGAGCCGGGCTCCGGTTCCTCGGTGATGGCCTACGCCGGCATCTGCGGGCAGGACGACCTCCAGCCGCACACCGACCCCTACTTCTCCCACCTCACCGTCGACGAGGCCCACGCCGTGATGGACGCGGACCCACGGCTCAACGTCGAGGTCCAGACCGTGTCCCTGCGCGGCTTCGGCGACGACGGCGACTCGTTCACCCTCTCGTACGACGGCCGGACCACCGACCCGATCGTGGCCGGAAGCAACTACTCGGCCGCCGGCATCAAGGCCGCGCTCGAGGAGGTCACCGACCAGCCCGTGTCCATCGCCCAGTGGGGCTACGACCAGTACAACTCCTACGAGGTCAGCTACGTGCCGCCCGTCGAGCCCGACGAGACCGGCTTCCAGGTGATCTTCAACGACACGCCGACCATCCGGTCCGAGGGCGACGACCTCCCGGAGATGGCCGTCACCGGCGCCTCGGCCGGGGTCTCGGGCTTCGTGGGCGAGACCTCCCGCGGCGGCCCGTCGCAGGCGCAGGGCATCCCCCTCGAGAGCGACAACAGCAACCCGACCGTCCGGGCGCCCGGGGACAGGACGGTGCCGATGCGGACGCCGTTCGCACTGACCGGCTCCGGCACGGACGCCGACGGCGAGCCGCTGGTCTACCTGTGGGAGCAGACGAACTTCGGTGAGGGCACCCAGCTGGCCGACAACACCAAGGTCTTCGGCCCGCTGTTCCGCGTCTTCGGCGACGACGCCGTCGTCACCGACGAGGACAGCCTGAAGAGCCCCTCGCCGGGGGAGAACATCGCCGACGGCAGCCCGACGCGGGTGTTCCCGGACATGGCGCAGGTGCTCGCCGGCAACACCAACGCGGCCACCGGCGACTGCCCGGCCCCGACGACGGCGCTCAGTGAGCCGCTGACGGACCCGCTGCTCGACTGCTTCTCCGAGTTCCTGCCCGACGCCGACTACCTCGGCAGCCTGGGCACGACGGCTCGTCAGATGCAGTTCCGGCTGACCGCCCGCGACCTGAACCCGACCGGCGGTGGCCTGTCGTACGACGACGTCACGCTCACCGTCGACCCGACGGCGGGTCCGTTCCAGGTGACCTCGCAGGCCGCGGGTGGCACGGTCGCCGGCGGCACGGCCGTCCCGGTCACCTGGGCGGTCAACAACACGCAGGGGCTCGCGCCCTCGGTGAAGATCTCCCTGTCCACCGACGGCGGGGCCTCCTTCGGCACCGTCCTCGCGGCCAGCACGGCCAACGACGGTGCCGAGACGCTCACCATGCCCAACGTGACGGCCGCCGACGTGCGAGTCAAGATCGAGGCGGTGGACAACTACTTCTTCGACGTCAACGACGCGTCGTTCAAGCTCACCGCCACCCCGGCACCCGGCGTCCCGGACACCACCATCACCTCCGGACCTGCCGACGACTCGGTGGTGCTCTCGAAGGAGCAGACGTTCACCTACGCCTCGACGGTGAGCCCGGCCACCTTCGTGTGCCGCGTCGACGATGACACCGTGCCGTGCGCCGCCGACGGGCTGGAGCAGCGTTACCCGACAGGCACGCACGAGTTCAGCGTGGCCGCTGTCAACAAGGCGGGCGTCGCCGACCCCACCCCGGCGACCCGCACCTTCACGGTGCCGCGCAACGACGGAGGCCTCGTCCAGAAGGGCGACTGGAAGCGCGTGAAGAAGTCGGCGGCGTACGGCGGCCACTACGTCACCTCGCGCGACCGCGGCGCCCAGCTGATCACCCGGATCCAGAAGGCGACGGCGATCACGCTGGTGGTCAGCACCCGCCGCAACGCCGGCAGCGTCAAGGTCTTCGTCGGCAAGGAGCGGGTCAAGACGTTCAGCCTCAAGGGCAAGAACCGGGTCAACCGGCTGCGGACCGTCGTCCTGGACAAGCCGCGCAGCGGCAAGGTCCGGATCGTGGTCGGCAAGGACAAGCCGGTCCGGATCGAGGGCGTCGCTGTGGTCACCGAGCCGTAGCCGGCCCGGTCGACGCACGCACCGAGAGGGCCGCCCCGCGATCTGCGGGGCGGCCCTTGACCTTGACGCAGGGTCAGGGCCGCAGGCTGGTCCCATGACCGTGACACCAGCCATCGACATCGCCGGACTGACCAAGTCCTACGACGACCACGTCGTGCTCAGGGGGGTCGACCTGAAGGTCTCCACCGGCACCGTCGTCGCCCTGCTGGGCTCCAACGGGGCGGGGAAGACGACCGTGGTGAGGATCCTGTCCACCCTGCTCGGGGCCGACGGCGGCACWGCCGCCGTCCACGGGCACGACGTCGACGCCGAGGCCGCCGAGGTGCGGGCGTCGATCAGCCTCACCGGACAGTTCGCCGCCGTCGACGAGGTCCTGACCGGCCGCGAGAACCTCGTCCTCGTCGCCCGGTTGCGACACCTGCGGGACCCCGGTGGCACGGCGGACGAGCTCCTCACGAGGTTCGCGCTGACCGACGCCGCCGGGCGACGCGTGGCGACGTACTCCGGAGGCATGCGCCGGCGCCTCGACATCGCCATGAGCCTGGTCGGCGACCCAGCCGTGCTGTTCCTCGACGAGCCGACGACCGGCCTCGACCCGCAGTCGAGGATCGAGGTCTGGAGGACGGTGCGCGCCCTCGCCGACCGGGGGACCACGGTGCTGCTCACCACCCAGCACCTCGACGAGGCCGAGCAGCTGGCCGACCGGATCGCGATCCTCCACGACGGCCGCATCATCGCCGACGGCACCCTCGCCGAGCTCGAGCGGCTGCTCCCGCCGGCCACCGTCGAGTACGTCGAGAAGCGGCCGACGCTCGAGGAGATCTTCCTCGCCATCGTCGGCCACGACGGCCTCGGGCGCCCGGGAGGCGACCGATGAGCGCCGACCTGCTGCGGGACACCGCCGTGCTCTCGCAGCGTTCCCTGCGCCACGTCCTGCGCAGCCCGGACACCATCATCACCACCGCGGTCACGCCGATCGCGATGCTGCTCCTCTTCGTCTACGTCTTCGGCGGGGCCATCGAGGTCGGCGGCGGGAGGTACGTCGACTACCTGCTCCCGGGGATCCTGCTCATCACCGTCGCCTCGGGGGTCTCCTACACCGCGTTCCGGCTCTTCACCGACGTCTCGGGAGGACTCTTCGAGAGGTTCCAGTCGATGCCGATCGCCCGGTCGGCCGTGCTGTGGAGCCACGTGCTGACCTCCGTCGTGGCGAACCTGGTCTCCCTGGTGCTCGTCGTGCTCGTCGCCGTCGCGATGGGCTTCCGCACGGGTGCCGGCGTGCTCGGCTGGCTGGCGGTCCTCGGTCTCCTGGTGCTGTTCACCTTCGCGCTGACCTGGCTGGCCGTCATCCCCGGGCTGACGGCGACGTCGGTCGACGGGGTGAGCGGGTTCTCCTACCCGCTGATCTTCCTGCCCTTCATCAGCTCGGCCTTCGTGCCGACCGAGGGCATGCCGGCGCCGGTGCAGTGGTTCGCGGAGCACCAACCGGTCACCTCGATCGTGGACACGATCCGCAACCTGTTCGACCAGCAGCCGGTGGGCACCCAGGGGTGGGTCGCCCTGGCCTGGTGCCTCGGCCTGCTGCTCGTCGCCCACGCGCTCGCGATGGCGACCTACCGCCGTCGGGTCGCCGGTGCCCGCAGACTGTGAGCATGCTGACCATCAGCCAGCTCGCGTCGTACGCCGACGTCACGGTGCGTGCGGTGCGGCACTACCACGCCAAGGGACTGCTGCCCGAGCCCGGACGCGACCACTCCGGCTACCGCCGCTACGACGCCTCGGCCGTCGTGGAGCTGATCAGGATCCGCGTGCTGGCCGAGGCCGGCGTACCCCTGTCGCGCGTCCGCGAGCTGCTGGTGGCGGACGAGCAGGAGTTCGCGGCGGCGGTCGACGACATCGACGCCCGGCTGCGCGCCGAGATCCGTGAGCTGCAGCGGCACCGGCAGCGCATCGCCCGGCTCGCTGCGGGCGACAGCCTGGCCCTTCCCCCCGAGGCGGTCGCCTACCTGGACCGGCTCCGCGGGGTCGGTGTGCCGGAGGACATGGTCGGGGCGGAGCGCGACGCCTGGATCCTGGTGGGCGCCCAGCTGCCGGACCGGATGCCGTTCTACATGGAGCTCAAGAGCCAGCAGCTCGACGACCCCTCCGTCCTGGAGCTCTACGGCGACCTCGCCGAGGTCATCCGGTGGCCCGCCGACGACCCCCGTGTGGACGGCGTCGCCGACCGCCTCGCGGCGCAGTTCGAGCAGGTCCCGGACGAGGCGTGGGACCAGGAGGCGTTGCCGGACGACCTCGCGGACCTGCTCGACGCGGTGTTCATCGACTCCGTCCCGTGCGGGACCCGGCTGCTCGCGCTCCTCGAGGAGCGCGGCTACACGGGCTGGACCAACCTCAGACGCGTGGAGCCGACCGGCTGAGCGCCGACGTCAGCTCGCCGACGGCCGGGCCCGCTCCGCCAGCCGGAGCGCCGCGTGCTGCACGATCGGCAGCTCCTCGGGGTCGCGCGCGGCCTCGTGGGGCACCGCGCCGCCGAGCAGCGCGGCCGGGGTGGTGAGCCATGCCCAGGTGCGCCACGGGTCGGAACCCGAGGCCAGCAGCGGCTCCAGGACCGCCACCAGCTCGCTCCGCACCTGCCCGGCGTCATCGAGCTGGAAGGCGGGGACGAGGGTGCGTCCCTCGTGCTGGACCAGCAGCACGCTCCGGCGCTCGGCGGCCTTGTGCAGCGCGAAACGGGCGGCGTTCTCCGAGACCCCGCGGAGGCGGCCGACCTCGGCGTAGTCCACCCAGCCACCGTCGAGGAGCGCGGCCCGAACCCGGCCCTCGCGCCGCAGTCGCACCAGGGCGACGGGTACGGCGTGGGCGGGGTCGTCGCCCTCGGAGCGCAGCAGCCGGTCGAGCTCCTCGAGCCGCTCGGCGGTGAGTGCCTCCCCGGTGGCGGGGTCGTGCCAGCGCGCCACGCCCTCGCTGTCGCGGTCGAACGTCGGCAGCCCGGCCCCGGCGAGCTGCTCGGCGAGGCCCAGACCCTCCAGCCACGCGGCCAGGCCCTCGGCGAGGTCGCCGGAGCCCGGGCCGGGGCTGGAGTCGTCGTTCATCGGGTCACGTGTCGCGTGGTGCTACTTCGAGGCCTTGCGGTGCTGCGAGGCGGTCTTCGCGCGGGCGTTCGCGTCGAGGACCACCTTGCGGATGCGGACCGAGTCGGGCGTGACCTCGACGCACTCGTCGTCGCGGCAGAACTCCAGGCACTGCTCGAGGGAGAGCTTCTTCGGCGGGATCAGCTTCTCGAAGTTGTCGGACGTGGCGGACCGGATGTTGGTCTGCTGCTTCTCCTTGGTGATGTTGACGTCCATGTCGTCGGCGCGGGAGTTCTCACCGATGATCATGCCCTCGTAGACCTCGGTCGTGGGCTCGACGAACATGATCCCCCGCTCCTGCAGGTTGGTCATGGCGTACGCCGTCGCGGCACCCTTGCGGTCGGCGACCAGCGAGCCGTTCGTGCGCGAGCGGATCTCGCCGGCCCAGGGCTCGTAGCCCTCGGAGATGCCGTGGGCGATGCCGGTGCCGCGGGTGTCGGTGAGGAACTCGGTGCGGAAGCCGATGAGGCCGCGCGCCGGGACCAGGAACTCCATCCGGACCCAGCCGGTGCCGTGGTTGGTCATCGACTCCATGCGGCCCTTCCGGGAGGCGAGCAGCTCGGTGATGGTGCCGAGGTACTCCTCGGGAGCGTCGATCGTGAGGCGCTCGAAGGGCTCGTGCACCTTGCCGTTGACCTCCTTGGTGACGACCTGCGGCTTGCCTACGGTCAGCTCGAAGCCCTCACGACGCATCTGCTCGACGAGGATGGCCAGCGCCAGCTCGCCACGGCCCTGCACCTCCCACGCGTCCGGGCGCTCGGTCGGCAGGATGCGCAGCGACACGTTGCCGATGAGCTCGGAGTCGAGGCGGTCCTTGACCAGGCGGGCGGTCACCTTGCCGCCCTTGGTGCGGCCGACGAGCGGCGAGGTGTTGGTGCCGATCGTCATCGAGATGGCGGGCTCGTCGACGTGGATGAGCGGCAGTGCGACCGGGTTCTCCGCGTCGGCGAGGGTCTCGCCGATGGTGATCTCGGGGATGCCGGCGACGGCGACGATGTCACCGGGCCCGGCGCTCTGGCCGGGCTGGCGCTCGAGGCCCTCGGTGACGAGGAGCTCGGTGATCTTGACGTTCTTCACCGAGCCGTCACGACGCATCCACGCGACGGTCTGACCCTTGTTGAGCGTGCCCTCGTGGACGCGCACCAGCGCGAGGCGACCGAGGAACGGCGAGGCGTCGAGGTTGGTGACRTGCGCCTGCAGCGGCGCGCCCTCGGTGTAGACGGGGGCCGGGATGGTCTCGAGGATCGTCTTGAACAGCGGCTCGAGGTCGTCGCCCTCGGGCATGGTGCCGTCCTCGGGGGCCACGAGGCTCGCGATGCCGGCGCGACCGGACGCGTAGACGACGGGGAAGTCGAGGGCGTCCTGGCTGTGGCTCTCGTCGAGCAGGTCCATGAAGAGCTCGTAGGTCTCCTCGACGACCTCGGCGATACGGGCGTCGCTACGGTCGGTCTTGTTGACCACCAGGATCACCGGCATGTCGGCGTTGAGCGCCTTGCGCAGGACGAAGCGGGTCTGGGGGAGCGGACCCTCGGAGGCGTCCACGAGCAGCACGATGCCGTCGACCATGGACAGGCCGCGCTCGACCTCGCCACCGAAGTCGGCGTGGCCGGGGGTGTCGATGATGTTGATGACCATCGGCTCACCGCCACCAGCCGGGCCCGCGTAGTGCACGGCGGTGTTCTTCGCGAGGATGGTGATGCCCTTCTCGCGCTCGAGGTCGCCGGAGTCCATGACGCGCTCGGCGACGCTCTCGGCCTGGTGCGCCGTGAAGGCGCCGGCCTGACGGAGCATGGCGTCCACGAGCGTGGTCTTGCCGTGGTCGACGTGGGCGACGATCGCCACGTTGCGGAGGTCGGAACGCTTCTGGGACATGAAGGTACGGCGTCGCTTTCGCTGTGGTTTGTCGGAGCGCGGTGTCTGCAGCGCCCGTGACCCGGACCCGGGCCGTCGTCGAGTCTAGTGGCGGCGCGCCGTGGCTTGCGATTCGACGGCTGTGTGAGCCCGGACCCTTTCCCGCTGTCGGTCCCGTGCGGTAGTCCTGACCCATGACGACTTCTCGGACCGCCTCGTGCTCCTTCGTCCCGCCGTGGCTGCTCGAGCAGGTGGGCGCCTCCGACACCCTGGCCACCGACGCTGCGCTGCGGTCCCGGCGTGAGGAGGTCGCCAACGCACGGAGGCCCGCCGAGCCGGTCGGGCCCGGCGCGCCGGCCTGGACGGTGCACACGGCGGGCAACGCCGAGCGGCTGCCCGGCACTGTGGTGCGCACCCCGGGCACGCCCGACTCGGGCGACGTGGCGGTCGACGAGGCCGCGGCCGGGATCACCGCGACGCTCCTGATGTACGCCGAGGGTCTCGGCCGCTCGTCGTACGACGACGCCGGTGCGCCGGTGAGCCTGACGGTCCACTACGGCCGCGACTACGACAACGCGTTCTGGGACGGCACCCAGCTGGTCTTCGGCGACGGTGACGGCGACATCTTCGAGCGGTTCACCAAGCCGGTGGACGTGCTCGCGCACGAGTTCGCCCACGCGGTGACCGAGCACACCGCGGGACTCGTCTACCGCGGCCAGTCCGGCGCGCTCAACGAGTCGGTGTCCGACGTCTTCGCGATCTGCCTCAAGCAGCGGCTGCTCGGGCAGGACGCCGCGTCGGGGAGCTGGCTGATCGGCGAGGGTCTCTTCACCCCGTCGGTCGCCGCGCGCGGGCTGCGCGACATGGCCGCGCCCGGCACCGCCTACGACGACCCGCGGCTCGGCAAGGACCCGCAGCCCGCGCACATGGACGACTTCGTCGTGACCACCGACGACAACGGAGGGGTGCACATCAACTCCGGCATCCCCAACCGGGCCTTCCACCTCGCCGCGGTGGCGATCGGCGGCGCGAGCCTCGAGGGTGCCGGCCAGGTCTGGTACGACGCGCTCATCTCGGGCGACGTGTCCCCGAGCGCCGACTTCGCCGCCTTCGCCGCCGCGACCGTCGCGGTGGCGGGCGAGCACGCCGACGCCGTGCGGACCGCGTGGCAGCAGGTGGGCGTCGAGCCCGGGGAGTCGGCCGGCACCCCGGCCGGGTCGCCCGCGCCGCAGGATCGGATGGTCCGCGTCCGTCGCAGCGGCGGCTTCGCCGGGCGGACGTCGGAGGGCGAGGTCGACCTCATGGGTGACGACCCGCGGGCGGCAGCCGTCGCCGATCTCGCTGGCCGCGTCGACCTGACCCGCGTGGCCCGGCGCAAGCCGATGCCCGACATGTACGTCTACCGCTTCGAGATCGACGGCACCGAGACCGAGGTCGTCGAGCCGCTACCGTCCGACCTCGCCGAGCTGGCCCGCCTCGTGCTCGAGGCCGGCGACGACGCGCGCTGAGCGATCCGCCGGGGGCGGTTGCGGTGCACGTGCGCAGCATTGGAGCGGTAGTCGGGCGATCGGTCGTGCACATGCGCAGGAATGGAGCTGCACCAGGGCGATCGGTCGTGCACGTGCGCGACCGTCGGGGTGGACGGGCCGTCAGAGTGGCGCACGCGCGCGACCGCCGAGGGTTACTGCCCGTCAGAGTGGTGCACGCGCGCAGGGTCAGGCCAGCGCGCGGTCGAGCGCGGCCTGGACGTGCAGGGTCGTGCAGGGGAAGACCGGGAGCTCGGTGTCGGCCTGCCGGATGAGCAGCTCGAGCTCGGTGCAGCCGAGCAGCACCCCGCCCGCGCCGGCGTCCCAGAGCTCGTCGATGAGCTCGACGACGCGACGGCGGGTCCGGTCGACGACGCGGCCGTGCACGAGCTCGCCGTAGATCGCGTCGTTCAGCCACTCGTGGTGGCGCGCATCCGGGACGATCACCTCGGGACCACCGTCACTGATGCGGCTGATGAAGAACGGGTCGTTCATCGCCACGGAGGTCCCGATGAAGGCGACCTTGTCCATGCCGGCGGCCCGGCACGCCTCCGACACCACGTCGGCCAGGTGCAGCAGCGGGATGTCGACCGCCTCGGCCACCTGGTCGGCGACCTTGTGGAAGGTCGTGGTGCACAGCAGCAGGAAGTCGGCGCCCGCGCGCTCGACGCCGGTGGCGGCGTCGGCCAGCAGGGTGCCGATCTGGTCCCACTTCTCGTCGTCCTCGAGGTGGGTCAGCTCGGCGAAGTCGACGGTGCTCAGCACCAGCTTCGGCGAGGAGAGCCCGCCGAGGCGTTCCTGCACCCCGACGTTGAGGTCGCGGTAGTACACCAGGCTGGATTCCCAGCTCATGCCGCCGATGAGTCCGATGGTCTGCACGGGTGCAGTCTGGCACGCCGCGCAGACCATCGAGGAGGTCAGCGGACCCGGTGGACCCGGCCGCGTCAGCGGACCCGGTGGACCTTGTGCTGCGCCGCCTGTGCGCGCGGCTTGATGACGAGCTCGTCGATGTTGACGTGGGCCGGGCGGGTGGCCACCCAGGCGATGGCGTCGGCGACGTCCTCGGCGACCAGCGGGTCGCGGACACCGTCGTACACCGCGGCGGCCGCGTCGGCGTCGCCCCCGAAGCGGACCAGGGCGAACTCGTCCGTCCGGACCATCCCCGGGGCGATCTCGCTCACCCGGATCGGCTCGCCGTTGAGCTCGAGGCGCAGGGTCTCGGTCACCACCTTGGTGGCGTGCTTGGCCGCGGTGTAGCCGCCACCCTTCTCGTAGGCCACCCGACCGGCCGTGGACCCGACGTTGACGATGAGGCCGTCGCCGCCGGCGCGCAGGGCCGGGAGGAGGGCCTGGGTGACGCGCATCAGGCCGAGCACGTTGACGTCGTACATCGCGCGCCACTGCTCCACGTCGGCCGACTCGACCGGGTCGGAGCCGAAGGCGCCGCCGGCGTTGTTGACCAGCACGTGCAGCTCACCCCCACCCGCACCGGCCACCGCGCTCGCCAGCGCGGCTACGGAGGCGTCGTCAGTGACGTCGCAGGCGACGGCCACCCCTCCGATCTCCTGGGCCAGGGCCTCGATGCGGTCGGTACGGCGGGCGGCGCAGACGACGTGGAAGCCGGCGGCGGCCAGGGCGCGCGCGGTGGCGGCGCCGATCCCGCTCGAGGCGCCGGTGACGACGGCGGTCCGGGGGTGCTGCTCGGTCGACTGGGGGGTCTCGGTCATGGCGCCATGATGCAGGATGTGCGCCGTGATCATCGCGGCAGCAGACGGCTCGGCCCTCGGCAACCCCGGACCGGCGGGATGGGCGTGGTACGTCGACGACGACTGCTGGGCCTCGGGCGGCTGGGCCCGCGGCACCAACAACATGGGCGAGCTGATGGCGGTCCTCGACCTGCTCCAGCAGACCGCGCACGTCGACGACGAGCTGCACGTCTACTGCGACAGCACCTACGTCATCAACACCATCACCAAGTGGATGGCCGGCTGGAAGCGCAAGGGCTGGAAGAAGGGTGACGGCAAGCCCGTGATGAACCTGGAGCTGATCCAGGCCCTCGACGCCGCCATGCAGGGCCGCCGGGTCACGTTCGAGTGGGTCAAGGGCCACTCGGGCCACGTCCTCAACGAGGCGGCCGACAAGCGCGCCAACGCGGCGGCGGCGGCCTACCAGGCAGGTCGCGTGGCGGACCCGGGGCCGGGCTTCGTCGGGGCGTCCGACCGCAGCGTCCCGCAGTCGGGTCCGACCGTGGTCGAGGAGGAGCCCGACCTCTTCAGCGCCTTCGACAACGCCGGCCACGACGTCTCCGGGCTGTCCGACGAGGAGCAGGTCATCGCCCTCGAGCGCTCCGCCCTCACCGACGAGGTGCGCTCGGACCGGGGCGCCATGGCAGCCCTGCTGCACGCCGACTGGCAGGAGATCGGCCAGTCCGGGCGGCTGTGGACCCGCGAGGAGCTGCTGGGCGAGGTCGGCCCGATCGGCGCCGAGACCAGCCTGGACGTGGTGTCGGTGGAGCGGCTCTCGCCCGACTCGATCCTGCTGCTGTGGCGCAGCATCACCGACGACGGGAGCGCCCTGCGCAGCTCGATCTGGGTGCGCACCCCCCGTGGCTGGCAGCAGCGGTTCCACCAGGGCACCCGCGAGGCCTGACCGGCGCCGCCGGCTCTCGTCAACTGGCAAAGGTAAGCCTCACCTTCTATCGTCTGGCGGGTGACCACCGCCCCCGAGGTGCGCCCGACCCCGGCGCCCCTCATCGCCCACCTCGCCTCCTTCGGCGACCGCCGGGCCCTGGTCACCGCGGACGAGACCGTGACCTACGCCGACCTGGCCGAGCGGGTCGAGGTGGTCGCTGGCGCCTACGCCGGCGGTCGACGGCTGGTGCTCCTCGCGCCGGGCAACGACGTCGCCTCGGTCGTCGAGTACATCGCCGCCCTGGCCGCCGACCAGGTCGTGCTGGTCTCCTCGCCCACCGCCGCACCGGGGCTCGTGGAGGCCTACGCCCCCGACGTCGTCGCGGGCCCGCAGCGCCGCGCGTGGCGGACCGCGGAGTCCGCCCACGACCTCCACCCCGACCTGGCCCTGCTGCTGTCGACCAGCGGCTCGACCGGATCGCCCAAGCTGGTGCGGCTCGCCGGCGAGGGTGTGCTGGCCAACGCCGCCGCGATCGCGGAGGAGCTGGGGATCCGGGACACCGACCTCGCGGCCACCACCCTGCCGCTCCACTACTGCTACGGCCTCTCGGTGCTGCACAGCCACCTGCTGAGCGGCGCCGGCCTGCTGCTCACCGATCTCTCCGTCGTCGACGAGTGCTTCTGGGACCTGGTGCGCGCGCACGGCGTGACCACCGTCCCGGGCGTCCCGCACACCTTCGAGCTGCTCGAGCGCGCCGGGTTCGCCGACCGCGACGTCCCGTCCCTGCGCGCCCTCACCCAGGCCGGTGGCCGGATGCCGCCGGAGCGGGTCCGGGCGTTCGCCGAGCTGGGCCAGCGCCGCGGCTTCGACCTCTTCGTGATGTACGGCGCCACCGAGGCCACCGCCCGGATGAGCGTGCTGCCCCCGGACCTGGCCCTCCTGGCGCCCGGGTCCATCGGCCGGCCCCTGCCGGGTGCTTCCTTCGACCTGGCCCCGGTCGAGGGTGCCGTGCCGGGGGTCGGCGAGCTCGTCTTCCGCGGCCCCAACGTGATGATGGGGTACGCCGCCTCCCGCGCCGAGCTCGCCTCCGGGCGTACCGTCGAGGAGCTGCGTACCGGCGACCTGGCGCGGCAGCGCCCCGACGGGCTCTGGGAGGTCGTCGGCCGGACCAGCCGGATCGCCAAGGTCTGCGGACTGCGGATCGACCTCGACCGCGTGGAGCGGTCGCTGGCCCGGAGCGGGACCGTCGCCGCGGTCGCCGACGCGGGGGAGCGGATCGCGGTCGGTGTCGTGGACGGCGCGCGGCCCGTCGACCCGGACGTCGTACGCCGCGCAGCCGCCGACGCCGCCGGGCTCGCGCCCACCGGCGTGGCGGTCGTGGTCCTGCCGGACCTGCCCCGACTGGCCAACGGCAAGGTCGACCACCGCGCGCTCGCGGCGCTGGTCCGCGACGAGCACGAGGTGGGCATGGAGGGCCTCGGCGACGCCCGCATCTCGCCGGCCGACGTGACCGCCCTGCTGGCCCGGCTGCTCGGGCGCCCCGACGCTCGTCCCACCGACTCGTTCGTCGCCCTCGGCGGCGACTCGCTGTCCTACGTCGAGGTGTCCCTGCGTCTCGAGGACCTGCTCGGCCACCTGCCCACGGGGTGGCCGACGCTGCCGGCCACCGCGCTCGCCGAGGCCGTGCCGTCCGGCCGGCGTCGCCGCGGCGTGGCGGTCGAGACCAACGTCGTGCTGCGGGCGCTGGCCATCGTGACCATCGTCGGGTCCCACGCCAACCTCTTCACGCTGCTCGGCGGTGCCCACGTGCTGCTGGCCATCGCCGGCTTCAACCTCGGACGCTTCCAGCTCGGCGACCGGTCCCGGAGGGACCGGACTCGGGCGATCCTGCGGGGCCTGGCCCGGGTGGTGGTGCCCTCGGTGGCGGTCATCGGGGTCGTCGCCGCGCTCACGCGTGACATCACCTGGAAGCAGGCGGCGCTCATCACCGCCTTCACCGAGTGGAGCTGGTCCGAACCCCGCTGGAGCTACTGGTTCATCGAGGCGCTGACGCTCGCGGTTGTGGTGCTCGCCGGGATCCTCGCCGTGCCCGCCGTGGACCGGGCGACGCGTCGGCACCCGTTCGCGACGCCCGTGGTGCTCACCCTGGTGCTGCTACCGACCCGCTACGACCTCGTCGGCATGCCCGGCGACCACGTGCACCGTGCCCACGGCGTGCTCTGGCTGCTCACCCTCGGCTGGGCGATGTCCCAGGCCAGGACGACCGCCCAGCGGCTGGTCGTCTCGGTCCTCGCGGTCGCCCTGGTCCCGGGGTTCTTCTCGGTCGGCGGCGTCGAGCGGACCGTCTACCTGACGCTGGGCCTGCTCGCGCTGGCCTGGGTGCCGCGGGTGCGCCTGCCTGCGGCGGCGGCGTACGTCATCGGCGTGGTGGCCGCCTCCTCGCTGTGGATCTACCTCCTGCACTGGCGGGTCTACCCCTGGTTCGAGGTCCAGTGGCCGCTGCTCGCGACCCTGCTCTCCCTCGCGGTCGGCGTCGCGGCAGCGACCGTCGTACGCCGTGCGGCAGCGACCGTCGTACGCCGTGGCGAGCACTCCCTCCTCGGGGTGGGGCGCCGGTGGGGGAATCGCTGACAGGCTGACGGTGTTGTGCTGGGTTGGCGCCCCTCGTGTCGTGGTCATCCCTGTGGCCGGGCGCCCCCGACGAGAGGACGCCTGAGTGGACCGGGTCGCCATGATCAGCCTGCACACCTCGCCGCTCGACCAGCCGGGGACGGGTGACGCGGGTGGCATGAACGTGTACGTCATCGAGCTGTCGCGCCGCCTGGCGCGCCAGGGCATCGCGGTCGACGTCTTCACGCGTGCCACGTCGTCGTCGCTGCCGCCGGTGGTCGAGGTGCCGGGCACGGACGGCGCGGTGCTGGTGCGCCACGTGGCGGCCGGCCCCTTCGAGGGGCTGACCAAGGCCGAGCTGCCCGGCCAGCTGTGCACCTTCGCCCGCGAGGTGCTGCGCGCCGAGGCGGCCCACCCGTTCGGCCACTACGACGTCGTGCACTCCCACTACTGGCTCTCCGGGCAGGTGGGCGCCCTGGCCCGCGACCGCTGGCAGGTGCCGYTCGTGCACTCCATGCACACCATGGCCAAGGTCAAGAACGACGCGCTCGCCGAGGGCGACACCCCCGAGCCGGTCGCGCGCCTGATCGGTGAGGAGCAGGTCGTCCAGGCCGCCGACCTGCTGGTCGCCAACACCGACCTCGAGGCCAAGCAGCTCATCAACCTGTACGACGCCGACCCCACGCGCGTCGAGGTGATCCACCCCGGCGTGGACCTCGAGGTCTTCCGGCCGATGGACCGCGCCCGGGCCCGGCGCGACCTCGACCTGCCGGCCGACGCGATCGTGCTGATGTTCGCCGGGCGCATCCAGCCGCTCAAGGCGCCCGACGTGCTGCTGCGGGCGGTCTCGGTACTGCTCGACCAGGACCCGTCGCTGCGCTCGCGCCTCGTCGTCCCCGTCGTCGGCGGGCCCTCCGGCAGCGGGCTCGAGCACCCCGAGTCGCTCGCGCAGCTCTCCTACGAGCTCGGGCTCGACGGGGTGGTGCGGTTCGTCCCGCCCGTGGCGCAGGACGAGCTGGCCCGGTGGTGCGCCGCGTCCACGGCGGTCGCCGTGCCGTCGTACAACGAGTCCTTCGGGCTCGTCGCCGCCGAGGCGCAGGCGACCGGCACCCCCGTGGTCGCCGCCGCCGTGGGCGGCCTGACGACCGTCGTCGCCGACGGCCGCAGCGGGCTGCTCGTGGACGGACACGAGCCGCGGGACTGGGCCGCGGCCCTGCGTCGGCTCATCGACGACCCGGAGCTGACCGCCCGCCTCGGCGAGGGGGCGCTGGCCCAGGCCCGGGAGTTCTCGTGGGAGCGCACGGCCGAGCGCACRCTCCAGGCCTACCGCGCGGCCCGCACCCTGATGCGTGATGAGATGACGGTGTGACCCACCCCGACGTCGCCGCCACCATCCGCGGTTACCTCGACGGCAACGACATCAAGTACGTCGAGGACCGTCCGGGAGTCTTCTCGCTGACGCTCCCGGGAGAGAAGAAGCTCCAGACGCCGGTGCGTCTCGACGTGGGAGAGCACGCGCTCGGCGTGCACGCCTTCGTGTGCCGCAACCCCGACGAGAACCACGCCCGCGTCTACCGCTGGCTGCTCGAGCGCAACCTGCGGATGTACGCCGTGGCCTTCGCCGTCGACCACACCGGTGACATCTACCTCGACGCGCGGCTGCCGCTGTCCGCGGTCACCGACGACGAGCTCGACCGCCTCCTCGGCTCGGTGCTCTCGCACGCCGACGAGTCCTTCAACGCCATCCTCGAGCTGGGCTTCGCGACCTCGATCCGCAAGGAGTGGGAGTGGCGGATCTCCCGCGGGGAGTCGACCCGCAACCTCGACGCCTTTCGGGGCTGGCTGGAGGCCGGGACCGATCCCGATCCCGACCTCTCGTCCTGATTCCTGAGGGGCGGCTCAGCCGTTGCCCGCCGTGACGGTGGACGTGAGCGCGCCGACCTTGGTGGCCATGATGACCGCGTTGAGCCCGAGGCGTACCTGGCTGGCTGCCGGGGTCAGCACCTGGATCGTGATCGTGGTCGTGGGCGCGGTGAGGTCGACCGCGGCCATGTTGACGCAGGTGAAGCCGCCGAGCCCTCCGGCGACCGCTCCGCTGAGGGTGACGAACGTGCTGTCCACCGTCGTGACGCCGTTGAGCATCTGGCACTCGGCGGTCTTGGGGGCACCCGACACGTCGTCGATGCCCATCTTGGAGATGATCGTGTACTTGCCGGCGGCCAGGGTCAGTCGCTTCACGACCACCGTGGAGCTGGCCGGGTTGGCGCCGCTACCGTCGGTTCGACGGGCGGAGTAGGCGTTGCTGGGGCCCGGCAGGCCCGCCACGCCCGGGACACCCTGGGCGCCCTGTGGTCCGGTCTGACCACGGAGGGACTTCTTCGCCTTCTTGGAGATGTCGTTGCTCTTGAGGGTCTTGTTCTTGATGTCGGCCGAGGTGATCGAGCCGTTTTTGATCTGCTTGCCGGTGATCTGGGAGGCCGCGTACGCCGTCCCTCCGACCGCAAGGCAGAGCACGAGAAGCGCTACCCCCATCTGTGGAGAGATGAGGGAGTGTCGCAGTCGCGACCAGAAAGAAGTTTCCATACTTTGACAGTCCGCCCATCACCGCCGGCGGTCAATCGACACTCTGTGCTAGTCACCTTTGCCTGCGGCAGGCGCCGCGGCACTCAGACGCGGGCCGTACGCCGCGCCAGCAGCACCCCGGCGATGYACAGCGCCCCGCCCACGAAGGACAGCAGCGGCGGCACCTCGTCGAGCAGCAGCCACGCCATCAGGGCGGTCACGAACGGCACCAGGAACGTCGACTGGGCGAACTTCCCGGCGTCGGCGTGGGACAGCGCGAAGGCCCACGTGGTGAAGGCGATCGCGCTCGGGAAGACGCCGAGGTAGACGATCCACCCGATGGTGTCGACGCTCGCGTCGCCGACGACCCCGACCAGCTCGCCGGACCACGGCAGGCAGACCGCGGCACCCACGACGGCGTACCAGAAGGTGAGGTCCAGGGGCCGGATGGTGGGCAGCAGCTTCTTCTGGGTGAGCACGCCGACAGCGAAGGTGACGGCGGCGACCACCGCCAGGAGCACGCCGACCAGGTCGCCGTTGCCTCCGCTGGAGGTCGCGCGCCCGATCAGCACCACGCCGCCGAATCCGACCGCCATGCCGATGACCACCCAGCGCGTGAGCCGCTCGCCGAGGAAGAACGTCGCCAGCAGCGCGACCAGGATCGGGCCGATCTGCACCAGCAGGGCAGCCGTGGCGGCGTCGATGCGCCGCTCGGACTCGTTGAGGGCGAGGTTGTAGACGCCGAACCAGCTCGCGCCACCCGCGACGATGAGTGGCCACTCGCGCCGCGTGGGCAGCCGCGGGATGCGTCCGCGCATCAGCACCAGCAGGGCCAGCACCATGACGAGGAGCCGCGCCAGGCTCAGGCTGCCGGGGGGCACGCTCTCGCCGAGGTGTCGGATCCCGACGAACGCGCTCGCCCACAGCACCAGGGTGGTGGCCACCGCGGCGAGCGGGAGCCAGGTGCGGGTGGGGGCGGGGGAGACGTCGATCGTGGTGGTCACTGGTCAAGACTACGGACGCCCATGACCCGCGCACATGCGGGTTTCGGACGTCGTACGACGAGATCCCGCCTGGATAAGTCCCCGCTCAGCCGGGGAGTCTGTCACTGTGTGACGGTTGCAACCCCCTCCCAGTGACAGAGTCCCCGCTCAGCCGGGGACTTATCCACGGGGGTCAGAGGTCGAGCTTGTAGCCCAGCCCGCGCACGGTGACGAGGAACTTCGGCTCGCTCGGGTCCGGCTCGAGCTTGGCGCGCAGCCGCTTGACGTGCACGTCGAGCGTCTTGGTGTCGCCGACGTAGTCGGAGCCCCACACGCGGTCGATGAGCTGGCCCCGCGTGAGCACCCGGCCGGGGTTGCGCAGGAACATCTCGAGGAGCTCGAACTCCTTGAGCGGCAGCCGCTGCTCGACGCCCCCCACGGTGACGACGTGGCGCTCGACGTCCATGCGGACCGGGCCCGCCTCGAAGGTGTCGGGCGCCAGGTCCGGCTCGGCGCCGCGGCGCAGCACGGCGCGGATGCGGGCGACGAGCTCGCGGGGCGAGTAGGGCTTGGTGACGTAGTCGTCGGCCCCGAGCTCGAGCCCGACGACCTTGTCGACCTCGTCGTCCTTGGCGCTCACCATGATCACCGGCACGCTCGACGTCTGGCGGATCGCCCGGCACACCTCCGTGCCGGGCAGGCCCGGGAGCATCAGGTCCAGGAGCACGATGTCGGCCCCGTTGCGCTCGAACTCGGTCAGCGCGCTGTTGCCGTCCGCGGCGATGGCCACCTCGTAGCCCTCCTTGCGGAGCATGTAGGCGAGCGCGTCGCTGTAGCTCTCTTCGTCCTCGACGACGAGTACCCGGGTCACCGGCGTACCTCCTGCGTTGAATCCCCGACGCCTCGGTCGGGTTGGGGGCGGGAATGGATCGGGGGGCGACCGGACGTGTCGCGCGGGGCGACGACGGTGACGGGCGCGGTGGGACCGGCGAGCCGGGTGCTCGACTGCGAGCTGAGGGGGAGCGTGAGGGTGAACGTCGAGCCCTGCCCCTCGACCGACCACACGCTGACGTCGCCCCCGTGGGTGGCGGCGACGTGCTTGACGATGGAGAGACCGAGGCCGGTGCCGCCGGTGGAGCGGTGGCGGGCGGGGTCGACGCGGTAGAAGCGCTCGAAGATGCGGCCGATCTCCCGCGCGGGGATGCCGATGCCCTGGTCGACCACCGAGATCTGCGCGGTGTCGCCCATCGACTTGGTGCTCACGAGCACCCGGGAGCCGCCGTTGGAGTAGTGCACCGCGTTGGCCACCAGGTTGCTCACGGCGGCCCCGATCTGCTCGGCGGAGCCGAAGACCTCCAGGTCGTGGTCCCCGCGGGTCACCAGGGTGATGTCCTTGGCGGCGGCGTCGATGGCGCTGTGGTCGACCGCGGCCGCCACCACGTCGTCGAGGCGCACCTGCACCGGCATCTCGAGCGGGTCGTCGCCCTGCAGGCGCGACAGCTCGATGATCTGCTGGACCAGGCGGGAGAGCCGGTCGCTCTCGTGCAGCATCCGGCGGGCGAAGCGCTGCACGGCCTCGGGGTCGTCGGCCGCGTCGTCGACGGCCTCGGCCAGCAGCCGGATGGCGCCGACGGGGGTCTTGAGCTCGTGGCTGACGTTGGCCACGAAGTCGCGCCGTACCGCCTCGACCCGACGCTCACGGGTGCGGTCCTCCACCAGCGCCAGCACCAGCTTCGAGCCCAGGGGGGCGACGCGGGCCACGACGGTGCGGGCCGAGGAGCGGTCGCCGGCCAGCTCCATCTCGGCCTCTCGGATCTGCCCGTCGCGGCGTACGACGTGGATCAGGTCGCGCAGGTCCTCGACGAGGACCTCGTTGCCGCGCACCAGCCCGAAGGCGTACGCCGGTGCGGACGCCTTGAGGACGTGGTCCTCGGCGTCCACGACCACGGCCGAGGAGCGCAGGACCGACAGCACGGCGGCCACGCCCGGCGGCACGAGAGGCTCGTCGACGTGCGGGACGCGGCGCTGCTGGTGGTCGCTGATGTGCCAGGCGAGCACGGCGCCACCGGCGACGATCGCTCCCATGACGGCTGCCAGCGCTGCCTGGGTCGTCGGGTCCACACCTCGATCGTACGCACGTCGAGACCCCACGATCCGCCTCTGGACGCCCCACAGCCAGTCCTGTGCCCACTGTTCACCACGCGTTCACCGCAGGCGGCCGGGAGGGCGTGCCGGGCCACCTAGGCTGCCGTCCATGCGTGAGGCCTTCCAGGACCAGCTCGATGCCATCTTCACCGACCTCGCCGAGATCTGCGGCCAGGTGGAGGTGGCCGTACGTCGTGCGACCGAGGCGCTGCTCAGCGGCGACGCCGCCACCGCCGAGCAGGTCATCAGCGCCGACGAGGCGATCGACCACAACCGCGAGCGGATCGAGGACAACGCCTTCGCGCTCCTCTCCCTCCAGCAGCCCGTCGCCGGCGACCTGCGGATGATCGTCTCGGCCCTGCGGATGGTCAGCGAGCTCGAGCGGATGGGCGACCTCTCCGTGCACGTCGCCAAGATCGCCCGTCTCCGGGTGCCCAACGTGGCCGTGCCCGACGAGATCCGCCCGACGCTGGAGCGGATGGCCGAGGTTGCCGAGGACATGGTCCGCCGGGTGCACGCGATCATCACCGAGCGAGATGTCGAGGCCGCGATCGAGCTCGGTCGCGACGACGAGATCATGGACCAGCTGCGCCRCCGCTCGTTCGTGCAGCTGCTCAGCGACGACTGGGCGCACGGCGTCGAGGCGGCCGTCGACATCGCCCTGCTCGGCCGCTACTACGAGCGGATCGCCGACCACGCGGTCTCGGTGGCCAACCGGGTCGTCTTCGTCGTCACCGGGCAGCAGGTCAACCGCAACGACGACTGACGCTCAGCGGCCCTGGTTGGCGACGGCCGCCGCGGCGGCGGCAGCGGCCTCGGGGTCGAGGTACTCGCCGCCGGGGACCGTGGGCGCCAACGACTCGTCGAGGCGGTAGACCAGCGGCATGCCGGTGGGGATGTTGAGCCCGGCGATGTCCTCGTCGGAGATGCCGTCGAGGTGCTTGACCAGGGCGCGCAGGCTGTTGCCGTGCGCGGCGACCAGCACGGTCCGCCCGGCCTGCAGGTCGGGCACGATCTCGGCCTCCCAGTAGGGCAGGAAGCGGGCGATGACGTCCTTGAGGCACTCGGTGCGCGGCATCTCGTCGCCGAGGTCGGCATAGCGGGGGTCGCCGACCTGCGAGTACTCGTCGTCGTCCTCGATGGGCGGCGGCGGGGTGTCGAAGGATCGGCGCCAGAGCATGAACTGCTCCTCGCCGTACTCCTCGAGGGTCTGCTTCTTGTCCTTGCCCTGGAGGGCCCCGTAGTGACGCTCGTTGAGGCGCCAGGAGCGCTTGACCGGGATCCAGTGCCGGTCGGCGGCGTCGAGGGAGAGGTGGGCGGTGGTGATCGCGCGCCGCTGCAGCGAGGTGTGCACGACGTCCGGGAGCAGCCCGGCACCGACCAGCAGCTCGCCGCCGCGGACGGCCTCGGCGCGCCCCTTGTCGGTGAGGTCGACGTCGACCCACCCGGTGAAGAGGTTCTTGGCGTTCCAGTCGCTCTCGCCGTGCCGGAGCAGGACCAGGGTGTACGTCATGGGTGGGTCTCCTCCGTGCGGGCGGGGATCACTGGGTGGCGGACTCGGTGTCGCTCGGCTCGTCGGCGGGGGCCGGCTCGCCGTCGAGGCCCTCGAAGTAGCCGGAGTTGGGCACGACCGGGACCTCGACGGCGGTGCGCTCTCCGTTGTCGAAGCCGAGCGAGACCTTGACGAAGTCACCGGCCTCGAAGTCGCCGGTGAGCGTGAGGTCGGCGGGCGGGTCGGCGAGGTTGACCAGGGACCCGGGGGCGATCTCGACGGGCTCGAAGTCGGCCACCGTCAGGTCGCTGCCCTCGGTGGAGGTGATCTCCGTGAGGGTGGCGGGCTCCGTGGTGGAGTTGTTGGACAGGGACGCGATGAACGTGCCGGAACCGGGCTCGGTGGACACGACCACGGCGCCCAGCACGTCGACGACACCGTCGCGGTTGTTGGCGCCGTTGGCGGGCGTGTAGTAGCGGTCGGTGGCCTTGTCGAACCCGCACGACGTCAGGGCCGGCGCGGTGAGGGCCAGCGCGGCGGCGGTGAGCGCGAAGGAGCGTCGGAGCTGCATGGCGCACAGCGTAGCGCCGACTCAGGTCAGGCCGAYGGCCTGCCCGACAACCAGCAGTGCGACGACCACCAGCCCCGTGAAGACGCTGGCCAGCACCAGGAGTCGAGGCGCACCCGTGCGCAGCGCGATCCGCAGCGGGAGGTGGCGCCGGCCGTCCCGGTTGTCCGGGACCAGCCCCGGCAGCGCCCGCAGGACGTGGACCCCGACCCCGAGCAGCGCGGCCAGCACGGTCATCGCGATGGTCGGGGGCGTGTCGGCGCCCTGGCCGTTCCACCCGCCGTACGCCAGGTAGGCCGGGTAGAGGGCGAACTGGACCGCCCAGGGCAGCCACGAGAGCACGCTGCCCCGCAGCACGCGGTTGGCGAGCACGCCCACGACGACGGCGGCGAGGTAGGAGGCGCCGGCGACCGTCCCCGCGGAGACGGAGAGGGGTACGACGAGCAGTGCGGCGCAGAGGAGGGTGAACCACACCGTGCCGGGCTCCAGAAGCCCCTGGGCCAGCGGCTTGCCCGGCAGCTCGTGGCGCGCGTCGTCCGTGCGGTCGACGAGGTCGTTGTCCCAGCCCTGGATGGCCTGCCCCACCAGCACGGTGGCGACCACCAGCCCGATCTCACGCAGCGGGCGCCCGGCGAGGCCGGCGGCCACCCCCATCCCGAGCGCCGTGAGCACGGCCTGTCGCGGGTGTGCGGCCCGCACGAGGAGCACCGGGAGGCTGCGCGCGAGGGGAAAGCCGCGGCGAGCGGGTCCGGCCTGGGTCGACATGCCCCGCAGTATCGACCAGAGGGACGATCGGCGCGGTCATCCGGTGCGATTCACCGTGCCGTCCCCGGCCCCGCGCGACCCCTCCGAAGGGGTGTCCGCACCATACGATCCAGCGTCTGTCAAGCCCGCGCATGCCCCCTGACCTGCACAAACGATGTCGGAGGTGTCGCGAACGCGTGTTAGACTGGTCACCTAGAAAGAGGGGTACAAGTACATGACTTTCACCGTCGGCGAAACGGTTGTCTACCCGAACCACGGGGCCGCAGTCATCGAGGACATCGAGATGCGGACCATCAAGGGCGAGGACCGTCAGTACCTCGTGCTGCGGATCGTTGCTCAGCAGGACCTCGTGGTCCGCGTCCCGGCCATGAACCTCGACCTCGTCGGGGTTCGCGACGTGGTCGACAAGGAGGGCCTCGACCGTGTGTTCGACGTCCTCCGGGCCGCGCACGTGGAGGAGCCGACCAACTGGTCGCGCCRCTACAAGGCCAACCTCGAGAAGCTCCACTCCGGCGACGTCATGAAGGTCGCCGAGGTCGTGCGTGACCTGTGGCGCCGCGAGCGTGACCGGGGCCTGTCGGCCGGCGAGAAGCGGATGCTGGCCAAGGCGCGCCAGATCCTGGTCTCCGAGCTGGCCCTGGCCGAGCACACCAACGAGGACAAGGCCGAGGCCATCCTCGACGAGGTCCTCGCGTCCTGAGCGGTTCCTGACTCTCAGCGAAGCCCCCGACAGCCTGCTGTCGGGGGCTTCGTCGTGTCTCGGGGTGTGGGTCACGGGCGGTGCGGGGGCCCGAGGTCCTACGGTGGTCGCACCATGAGTGACGAGGCGTACGACGAACGCGAGCCGATCCCGGCCCTGGGCCTGGTGCTCGACGAGGACCGCGGTGCCCTGCCCTACTCCCTGATCCACGGCGAGGCCCTGGTGGCCTGCGCGGCCTGGGCGCTCGGGGGCGCCGGGGTGACCCCGGTGGACGTCGGAGTGCCGTGGTCGAGCGTGCAGACCGCCGAGGAGGCGGTCGTGCTGCACGACGCGCTGTGCCCGATGACCCCCGCCGGCTWCATCGCCCGCTGCGTGGAGCAGGCGGTCGAGCACGACGCCGTGGTGGTCGCCGTACGACCGGTCACCGACACCGTCAAGCACGTGGACGACGGACGCGTGGGGGCCACCGTCGACCGGGAGGGGTTGCTGGCCCCGTCCTCACCCGTCGTGCTGCCGCCGTCGGTGGTCCGGGCGCTCGACGACTTCCCCGGCCAGGACCTGGCCGCGGTCGTCGCCCGGCTGCGTGGACAGCACGCGATCGAGACGGTCGAGGCGCCCCCGGAGGCGCGTCGGGTCACCAGCGCCGAGGACATCGCGCTCCTCGAGGCCCTCACCGGCGAGGCCCCGACCCCGTTCTAGTCGCGCGCCGCGACCAGCCGGCCCGCGATCACGACGTCCTCGGGGAAGGTGACCTTGAGGTTGAGCGGGCTGCCCGGGACCGCGGCGACGTCGCCGTCGGCGTACCGGGCGAAGCAGGCGGCCGTGTCGGTGCCCTCGAAGCCCTCCTCCCGGGCGRCGTCGTAGGCCGCGAGCAGCGGCCCGGCGCGGAAGGCCTGCGGGGTCTGCACCGTGCCCAGCGACCCCGCGACGGGGTCCAGCGCGGTGCTGAGGAGGCCCTCGACGGGTACGACGGGGATGGCGCCGCCGTGCTCGCGGGCGGAGGCGATCGTCGCGGCGAAGAGGTCGCCGCCGGCGAGCGGGCGGGCGCCGTCGTGGACGGCCACCACGTCGACCCGGCC
>NZ_JBFUKA010000061.1:0-27727 GCF_056401085.1 Nocardioides sp. P4_G4 | reverse complement strand
GGCCCAGCCGCCGCTCTACCGTATCCGCTGGAACAAGCCGGCCGAGCACGAGTTCGTCTACTCCGACGCCGAGCGCGACGCGATGATGAGGGACGGTCTCGAGAACGGCAAGAAGCTCCCCAAGGAGAACCCGGTCCAGCGCTACAAGGGCCTCGGTGAGATGAACGCCGAGGAGCTGTGGGAGACCACGATGAACCCCGAGCAGCGCCTCATGCTCCAGGTGACCCTCGACGACGCCGCCCAGGCGGACGAGGTGTTCTCCACGCTGATGGGCGAGGACGTCGAGCAGCGACGCTCCTTCATCCAGCGCAACGCCAAGGACGTCCGATTCCTCGATATCTAGGTCTCTAGCACCCGACCTAGATTCGAGTAGATCTCCCGAGAAGGACACTGATCCATGACTGAGACCACCGACAACCTCGCCGGACCGGGTGGCGGCGGCCGCATCGAACCCATCGAGCTCCAGACCTCGATGCAGCGGGCCTACATCGACTACGCGATGGCCGTCATCGTCGGCCGCGCGCTCCCCGACGTCCGCGACGGCCTCAAGCCGGTGCACCGCCGCGTGCTCTACGCGATGTACGACGGGGGCTACCGCCCCGACCGCGGCTTCTCCAAGTGCTCGCGCGTCGTCGGTGACGTCATGGGTCAGTACCACCCGCACGGCGACACCGCGATCTACGACACCCTGGTCCGCCTCGCACAGCCCTGGGTGATGCGCGCGCCGCTGGTCAACGGGCAGGGCAACTTCGGCTCGCCCGGGAACGACGCGGCCGCGGCCATGCGGTACACCGAGTGCCGGATGGCCCCGCTCGCGCTCGAGATGGTGCGCGACATCGAGCAGGACACCGTCGACTTCCAGCCCAACTACGACGGTCGCTCGCAGGAGCCGGTCGTCCTGCCGGCGCGCTACCCCAACCTGCTGGTCAACGGCTCGGCCGGCATCGCGGTCGGCATGGCCACCAACATCCCGCCCCACAACCTGCGCGAGATCGCCGACGGTGCCCGCTGGGCCCTCGAGCACCCCGACGCCACCCGCGAGGAGCTCCAGGACGCGCTCATCGAGCGGGTCAAGGGACCTGACTTCCCCAACGGCGCCCTCATCGTGGGCCGCGAGGGCATCGAGCAGGCCTACCGCACCGGTCGCGGCTCGGTGACCCAGCGCGCGGTCATCGAGATCGACGAGGACAACAAGGGCCGCACCTGCCTGTCCATCACCGAGCTGCCCTACATGGTCAACCCGGACAACCTGGCGCTCAAGATCGCCGAGCTCGCCGACTCCGGCAAGGTCCAGGGCATCTCCGACGTCCGCGACGACTCCTCCGGCCGCACCGGCCAGCGCCTCGTCGTGGTGCTCAAGCGCGACGCCGTCGCGCGGGTGGTGCTCAACAACCTGCTCAAGCACACCGAGCTGCAGACCAACTTCAGCGCCAACATGCTGGCGCTGGTCGACGGGGTGCCCCGCACCCTCACCATCGACCAGTTCATCAGCAACTGGGTGACCCACCAGATCGAGGTCATCCAGCGACGGACCCGCTTCCGCCTGGCCCAGGCCGAGCGCGACGCCCACATCTACCGCGGCCTGGTCAAGGCGCTCGACGCCCTCGACGAGGTCATCGCCCTCATCCGTCGCTCGCCCGACGTCGACGAGGCTCGCACCGGCCTGATGGCGCTGCTGGAGATCGACGACATCCAGGCCGACGCCATCCTGGCCATGCAGCTGCGCCGCCTCGCGGCCCTCGAGCGCCAGAAGATCATGGACCGCCTCGCCGAGCTCGAGCTGGTCATCGCCGACCTCGAGGACATCCTGGCCAACGAGACGCGCCAGCGGCAGATCGTCATGGACGAGCTCACCGAGGTCGTCGACAAGTACGGCAACGACCGGCGTACGCAGATCATCGCCGCCGACGGGGACCTCTCGATGGAGGATCTCATCCCCGACGAGGAGCTGGTCGTCTCGATCACCCGCGGTGGCTATGCCAAGCGCACCCTGCGCCAGCAGTACCGCCTCCAGAAGCGCGGCGGCAAGGGCGTGCGCGGCGCGACCCTGCGCGGCGACGACGTGGTCGAGCACTTCATCTCCACCACCAACCACCACTGGCTGCTGTTCTTCACCACGGCCGGTCGGGTCTACCGCACCAAGGCCTACAACCTCCCCGAGGCCGCACGCGACGCCAAGGGCGGGCACGTGGCCGGGCTGTTGTCCTTCCAGCCCGACGAGGACATCGCCCAGGTGCTGGCCATCCGCGACTACGAGCAGGCGCCCTACCTCGTGCTCGCCACCCGCAACGGCCTGGTCAAGAAGACCCGTCTGGGCGACTACAACTCCCCGCGCCAGGCTGGCGTCATCGCGATCAACTTCCGCGAGGACGACGACGAGCTGATCGGCGCCGAGCTGGCGAACGCCGAGGACGACATCCTGCTGGTCTCCCGCAAGGGCCAGGCCATCCGCTTCAAGGCCGACGACTCCCAGCTGCGGCCGATGGGGCGCGCCACGAGCGGCGTCTCGGGCATGAAGTTCCGCGACGGCGACTCCCTGCTGTCCATGTCGGTGATCCGTGCGGCCCAGGTGGCCGCCGAGGTCGCCGCCGGGCTCGACTCCGAGACCCCCAGCGACGAGGTCGCCGCGCCCATCGACGGTGCCGTCGAGGACGCGGCCGCCAACTCCGAGGTCGCGACCGCGGCCGGGACCGGCGAGGTCAAGCCACAGTACGTCTTCACCATCACCGACGGCGGCTTCGCCAAGCGCACGCGGATCAGCGACTACCGCACCCAGTCGCGCGGTGGCCTGGGTATCAAGGCGATGTCGCTGGCCAACGAGGACCGCGGTGGCCTCGTCGGCGCCTTCATCGTCGAGGACGGCGACGAGGTGCTGTCGATCACCCAGGGCGGCCAGGTCGTGCGCAGCCCCATCAACTCCGAGTTCCGTCCGACGGGCCGCTCGACGATGGGCGTCAAGTTCGTGACGCCCAAGAAGGACGACGCCGTCGCCGTGGTCGCCCGGTCGGTCGAGGCCCGCGAGGAGGAGGCCGACGAGGTGGAGAACGGACCCCTCGACGAGGCAGCCCGCGAGGGTGCCGAGGACGCCGTTCCCGACGACGTGACCGACGCTTCCTCCGAGGTGGAGGACGCCGACGAATCGCCCGAGGTTGCCGACGATGCAACAATCGATAGTCCGTCCGAGTCCGCTGAGGAGTGATCCATGTCCGAGCGCACCGCTTCCCGATCGCAGGGCAGCCCGCGCGGTGACGACCCCGCCGCGTCTCGTCCGTCGCTGAGCGAGCGGGTCCAGTCGAAGCTGTCCAATGCCGCCACCGAGCACCGCGCCAATGCCGAGGCGAAGGACAGTCGCACCGGTCGCCGCGTCACCAAGGGCTCCGCCAAGGCGCCCCGTCGGGCGCGGCTGCGGCTGACCCGGATCGACCCCTGGTCGGTCATGAAGACGTCGTTCCTGCTCTCCGTGGCCTTCGGCGTCGTCACCTTCGTGGCGGTCTTCATGGTCTGGTCGGTCCTCGGCGCCGCGGGCGTCTGGGACTCGATCAACTCGACCGTGGCCAGCGTCGTTGAGGGTGACACCAACACGAGTGATTTCGACGTCACCAACTACCTCGGCATGGGTCGGGTGCTCGGTTTCACCCTCCTCGTCAGCATCATCGACGTGATCCTGCTCACCGCGATCGCCACCCTGGCGGCCTTCCTCTACAACATGGCCGCCGCCCTGCTCGGGGGCATCGAGGTCACCCTCGCGGAGGACGAGCGCTGAGGTCCGCGCGGACCCCCGCAGGCGTCGTACCGGCGTTTTGTGGGGCTCCTCGGGGGTGGGGTAGTGTTCCCCCTCGGCCGCCCATGGCGGCCGTGTCGTCGTAATGCGGCGACTCGGGCCTATAGCTCAGACGGTTAGAGCGCTTCCCTGATAAGGAAGAGGTCACAGGTTCAAGTCCTGTTAGGCCCACCGACGTCCCATCCCGGGCAATCGCCCCGCACCTCCAGGAGAGCCCATGAAGAAGATCATCCTCCTCCTGCTGGCCGCCGGCGGTGCCGCGTTCGCGAAGAAGAAGATGGACGAGGGCAAGTCCGAGCAGGCCCTGTGGGCCGAGGCCACGGACACCGTCCACAAGTCCTGACCCTCCCGGCCCCCACGGGCCGACCCAGGGGCCTTGGCGCAATTGGTAGCGCACCTGCTTTGCAAGCAGGGGGTTAGGGGTTCGAGTCCCCTAGGCTCCACCACACCGCAGACAGCCGCCGTCCGGACGATGGCAGGCTCCCCCGTTTCGGGTCATCCGCCGAGGTCCGCCGCCGCGTAGCGTCGACCGGCAGGAGGAGGGTCGGTGTGGCCCACCCGCGGCGAAGGGTCGGCACATGGGACTGCGCAGGCACGGGCTCGATGGGCCGACGTTCCGGATGCGCCAGAAGCTCTTCGCCGTCGGTGACGACTTCTGGATCGAGGACGCCGACGGACGCAAGGTCTATAAGGTCAACGGCAAGGCATTTCGCGTGCGGCAGACGTTCATCCTGGAGGACGCCGAGGGCCAGGAGCTCTCCAAGATCCAGGACAAGAAGCTCAGCATCCGCGACAAGATGACCATCGAGCGGGGCGACACCACGGCCAAGGTGCACAAGCGGCTGATCGGGATCCGCGACCACTACGTCATCGAGCTCGACGACGGCACGACCCTGAAGGCGCACGGCAACATCGTCGACCACGAGTACGAGATCGAGCGGGACGGCGACCCGGTTGCCGAGGTCTCGAAGAAGTGGTTCCGGGTCCGCGACACGTACGGCATCCAGCTCGCCGCAGGTGAGGACGAGCCCCTCCTGCTGGCGATCGCGGTCTGCGTCGACGAGATGGCTCGCGGCTGAACTACCTGGCGAGGAATCACCGGCTGACCGGTGATCCGGTGGGTTTGCCTACGTTGCAACACGCGCCAACCCGCTGAATCACCGGCTGACCGGTGATCCCACGAGTCACGTCAGCGCCGCCGACGGAGCAGCGAGTGTGGGTCGAGCGCGCGGCGTACGGGCGGGGCGGAGACCCGCAACCCGGAACGACGCTCGTCCACGAGGGTCCAGAAGGCCGCGGCGGTGTCGGGCTCGTCGGGTGAGGACGTCGCGACGTCCGCGTCCCTCTGGAGCCCGTCCGATGGATCCAGCCACCTGCCGGCGGGACCTCCGGCACGCACCCGCGGGGCGCCCGCCTCTGCCGCGTGCCGACGCAGCGGGGCACCCTCGGTAGCAGGGCAACGCTGTGAGGAGGACCGCGATGAGGCGCGTGCTGGTCGTGGTGTGTGCGGGCGTGGCGACGGTCGTGGTGACGGCCGGCCTGGCCGTCGCGCTGACGGTCGACGATGACGACGTCGGTCCCGGAATGATGTCGACGACGGCGCAGGAACGGGGTCCGGGCGGCGTCGGCCGGCGGCCGATGATGCAGGGTCCCGGGCGCGGAGGTATGGCGTACGGCCGCATGTCCGGCGGGATGTCTAACGGGATGTTCGGTGACATGCACGTCGTCGTCCGCAGCGAGTACACCTTCCTCGTCCGGATGATCGCGCACCACCAGGAGGCCATCGCGGCGGCCGGCGAGCTGAGCCGCTCGGACCGGCCCGAGATGCACGCGCTCGGTCGCTCCATCGTCGAGGGGCAGACGGCGCAGGTGGAGCAGATGCAAGGGTGGCTGGACGAGTGGTATCCCAACCGCCCCACCACCACCGCCTACCGACCGATGATGCGGGACCTGACGGGGCTCTCGGGCGACGAGCTCGACCAGGCGTTCCTCGAGGACATGATCTGGCACCACATGTCCGCGGTGATGATGTCGCAGCATCTGGTCGCGCGCGGCCTCGCCGAGCACGGTGCCGTGGAGGACCTCGCCCGCTCCATCAGTGCCAGTCAGCGGTCGGAGATCGTCTCCATGCGGCGGTGGCTGTGGCAGTGGTTCGGCTGATCGACCGCCTCAGCAATCACCGGCTGACCGGTGATCCCACGAGTCACCTCAGCGCCGCCGGCGGAGCAGCGATCGCGGATCGAGCGGCGCAAGCACGCGGCGTACGGGAGGGGCGGAGGCCCGCAGGCCGGAGCGGCCCTCGTCCACGAGGGTCCAGAACGCCGCGGCGGTGTCCGGCTCGTCGGGTGAGAAGGTCGCGACGTCCGCGTCCCTCGCGAGCCCGACCGGTACGCCGAGCGCCACCGCCTGGGCCGACCGGGTGCTGCGCGGCACCGTGACCCCGAGGTCGTGGGCGGTGTCCACCAGCTCCTCCCAGCCGCCGAGGTAGGCCAGGGACGGCGGGGTGGCCGTACGCCGACGCCGGCGGCGCAGGGCCTTGAGCAGCGGGACCACCCCGAGCGCCAGGGGGACGAGCAGCAGCAGCGGCCAGCGGGGCAGGGGCTCGTCGGTGGCCTCGTCCTGCCGGTCCTGCGCCTCGGGCTCGTCGCGGACCTCCGGCTCCTGCTGCTGGGGCCGGTCGGTCGGTCGCTGCTCGGGGGGCAGCCGCACCTCCGGGAGGGGGGCGGAGTCGCGCCTGGGCGGGCGGTGGCCCATGAAGGCCCGGGTCGGCAGCACCCGCCACGACCCGTTGGCGACGCGGACCTCCACCCAGGCGTCGAGGTGCTTGCCCTTGATGACCCCGTTGCGGCCGAGCACGGTACCCACCGCCACCCGCGCCGGGACGCCGACCCGGTTGGCGAGCAGCGCCATCGTGGCGGCGTACTGCTCGTCGTTGCCGACCATGATCGGTGCGTTGACGAAGCCCTCGTCGAGGCGTTCCTCGTCCTGCCCGGGCTCGAAGCGCGTCTCCCAACCGAAGGCGCCGTCGGAGTAGCGGCCGCGCTCGCGGAGCCGGTCGGCCATCCGGAAGACCTCGCCCATCGGCGTCCGGGCGCCCAGCGACCACGCCCGGGCCGGTACGTCGAGGAAGGCCGCGGCGTCCTGGAGCGTGGTGTCGGGGCGGCGCCAGGGCTTCATCCGCACCGTCAGCCGGTCGGGCGTGGGGATGGCGGCGAGGACGTAGTCCTCCTTGACGTGCAGGCCGCCGGGCAGCACCGCGGTGTCCGTCGACCGGTTGTAGCGCAGGTCCGGGAGCCGGTCGTTGGCGTAGTCGTCGTAGAACTCGAAGGCCTGGAGCGCGCCGATCGTCGGCACCCACGGGAGGTCCCAGGTGCTGCGCACGAAGAAGGTGTACAGCGCCTCGTCGCCCCGCGCCGGGTTGTCGAGCCTGGAGGGGACCCGAAGGAAGCGGTCGGTGAAGTCGTCGGGGCTGGTGTCCGATGCGGCGTACCACCGGGTGCCGTCGTAGCGGTCCAGCACCGCGACCCGCACCCGGGTCCCCGGACCGGCGCCCCGGACCCGGAACAGCTTGCGGTCCGCGAGGTTGGTGTAGACCCCCGGGCCTTGGTCCCGGAAGCGGCGGAAGGCCGACAGCGGGGTCTCCAGGTAGCCCGAGTCGTAGGGCGTGACGGCCTCGCGCAGCACGTGGCGGCGGTTGCCCTCGGGCATGTCGACGACGGCGTACGACGCCACGGCGACGAGGCCGAGCACCGCGAGGCCCACCAGCAACCGGCGGGCGGACACCGTGGCGAGGGACACGTCGCTGTGCAGCCCGGCCTCGACGCGCAGCCCCCGGTGGGCGACCCAGGCCAGCGCGACCGCGCCGAAGCCGACGCCCTGCAGCAGGGTCGAGAACGGGGCGGTCATGCCGAGCACCAGGGCCAGGACCAGCGCGACGACCAGCGGGAGCAGGGGCAGCGCGGGCCGTCGGCTGCGCAGGGCCAGCGCCGAGGACACCGCGGCCGGCACGAGGGCCAGGGCGTAGGGGATCAGCAGCACCCGGCCCGCGCTGTCCACCAGCGGGGCGGTCTCGACGAGCACCCGCCAGGACTCGACGGTCCCGATCGCCACCGCGTTGATCGTCTCGATGTCGGGGACCCCGAGGAACAGTCCCGACGAGCCGAGCGCGACCAGGCCGGCCGTCAGGAGGTAGGGCACCGCCACCAGCGGGATGATGACGCCGAGTCCGAGCCGCAGCGTAGCCAGCAGCAGCGTCCAGGCCAGGCCCACGGTCACCCCGGCCGCGGCGGCGACGATCCACCGGGTGCCGGCGAAGGTGTCGGTGAAGCCGGCCAGCGAGATCGCAGACAGGACCACGACGGCGAGGACGTCGACGGCGGCGTACGGGGGCAACGGCCGGGTGTGGACGCTCATGAGGCCGCCGCCACCAGACCGGGCAGCTCGCCGAGCCGGCCCACGGTGACGGCGTCGTGGCCGTGCTGGTGGACCACGCCGGCCGTCTCGCCGGGGGCGGCTCGCAGCACCACGACCCGGGTGTCGCCCGGCAGGGTGGCGGTGGCCCGGACGAGGGTGTCGAGGTCGGTCCCGCTGCCGGTGACGAGCAGCAGCACACTGGTCTCGGGGGCGAGCGCGAGCGCCGCGCCCACCTGCTCGCTCACCGTGGCGGTGCCGGGTTCGGGGGTGATCCGGCAGGTGCCGTCGAGCACGGAGGGGGCGGGCAGCGCGGTCAGCCGCACGCTGCCGCAGGCCAGGCTGATCTCGTACTCCTCCCGCGCGGCGCACATGAGCAGCGACGCCGCCACGGAGGCCGCGAGCTCGAACCCCTCGACCGTGGGGTACGCCGCCGGGTCGGCGTCCACCACGACGGTCGCGTGGTTGCGGCGGGTGTCGTGGTATTGCCGGACGAGCAGCTCACCGGCGCGGGCCGAGGAGCGCCAGTGCACGTGGCGCAGGTCGTCGCCGGGGACGTACTCCCGCAGCGCGTGGAAGGCCAGGTCGCTCATCGACACCCGGTCGCTGGGGGTGCCCTCGAGGTCACGCACCCGCCCGGCGCCCAGGCTGGGCACCACCACCATCGCCGGGCGCACGAAGAGCTCGCGGTCCCGACCCCAGCGCACCGGCCGGTGCAGCAGCCCCAGCGGGTCGGAGCGGATCGCGGTGGCCGGCCCCACCTGCAGGACGYCACGGGCGAGGTCGTCGACGAGCACCTCCGCCCGCTCGGTGGCGCCGCGGTCGAGGGACGGCATCCGCACCCACGCCTCGCGGTCCCCGACCGGCAGTCGCAGCAGGGGCTGCCACAGCGGCAGGCTGCCGCGGTTGGTCGCGGTGAGCGACGCCTCCACCGCCTCCCCGGCGGTGGTCCGCGGCGGGCGGAGCCGCAGGTCGGCGTCGACCCGCGTCGGTACCAGCAGCCACGGCACGGACGCGAGCAGGACGCCGAAGCACATCACCGCGACGAGACGCAGCTCGACGAGCCCCCACAGCAGGGACCCGGYGTACGCCGCGAGCCCGAGGAGCAGCACGGCGCGTCCGGTGGGCGTGGGGACCCGCAGGACCGCGAGCGCGCGCGACAGCACGGCGGGCCCGCTCAGCCGCGGTAGGTCGGGGGCTCGACCGACTCGAGCAGCGTCTCGATGACGTCGTCGACCGAGACGCCGTTGAACGCCGCCTGCGGGTCGAGCAGCAGCCGGTGGCAGAGCACCGGGGTGGCCAGGGCGGTGATGTCGCCGGGGACCACGGTCGTCCGGCCGTCGGCGGCGGCCCACGTCTTGGCCACCCGGATGAAGGCCAGGCAGCCGCGGGCGGACAGGCCCATCTTCACGTGCTGGAGGTCGCGGCTGGCCTCGGCGAGCTGGCGGACGTAGCGCACGACGGCGCGGTCGACGTACACCTCGCCCGCGACCCGGGTGAGCTCGGAGACGACCGCGAGGGAGACGACAGGGGCGACCAGCGAGGCCCGGTCCCGCACCGCCGAGCCGAGCAGGAGCTCCTCGGTGGCGTCCGCGTCGGGGTAGCCGACGGAGGTCTTCATGAGGAACCGGTCGAGCTGGGCCTCGGGCAGCCGGTAGGTGCCGGCCTGCTCGATGGGGTTCTGGGTGGCGATCACCATGAAGGGCCGCGGCACGTCGTGGGTGATGCCGTCGACCGTGACGTGCCCCTCCTCCATCACCTCGAGGAGCGCCGACTGGGTCTTGGGGGAGGCCCGGTTGATCTCGTCGGCCAGCACGATGTCGTGGAAGATCGGGCCGCGGTGGAAGTCGAAGGTGCCCTTGTGCTGGTCGTAGACCGTCACCCCGGTGACGTCGGTGGGCAGCAGGTCGGGCGTGAACTGGATGCGCGCGTGGCTGCCCTCGATGGTGTTGGACAGCGCGCGGGCCAGCATCGTCTTGCCGGTGCCGGGCAGGTCCTCGAGGAGCAGATGGCCCTCGGAGACCAGGCAGGTGAGGGCCAGGCGCACGACGTGGTCCTTGCCGAGGACGGCACGGCCCATGTGGTCGGCGACCTGGGTGAAGGTGCGGCTGAACCACTCCGCCTCGTGCGCGGTGATCGATCCGGTGCTCCCGTCGACCGCCGTCGCGTGGGTGTCAGTCATGTGCGCCTCTCCGTCTGGGCGAAGGGTACGCGGGCGCGGGCCGGCTGGGGACGCAGTGGCAGACTCTGGCCGTGTCATCCACCCCCCGGTCGCGTACGTCCACGCGCGCCCAGCGTCGTACGACGACCCGGCTGACCGGTCTGGTGGTGGTCCTGCCGCTTCTCCTCGGGGGGTGCGGCGACGACCCGGAGCCCACGCCGCAGGCTCTGGCCGAGACCCCGGAGCCGACCGTCCCGGCCTACGGCACCGACGACACGCTGCCGGCCGGCGAGGCGGCCCTCGCGCTGGTCCCCGCCGACGCGACCCTGGTGACGGTGACCGACTTCGACGCCTCCCGGCGCGCGCTGGGGGTGCCCGAGCTGACCAGCGAGGACCTCGTGCGGGACCGCACCGACTACTGGGAGCGGGCGCGGCGGGAGTCGGTGCTGCTCGCGGCCGGGATGCTGCACGAGCACGACTCCGAGCTGCTGCTCGACCACGGCTTCACCTCCGACGACGTCGACTGGGAGGCCCACTTCCTCACCCCCGACGGCCCCGGCTGGGTGCTCGCGCTGCGGCCCGACCTCGACATGGCGCTGGTCGCGGGCGCGGTCGACGCCAAGGTGGCCGGGCTCGGCGGGGCCGAGGTCGACCGGGCCAGGCACCTGGTCTCCGTGGGTGCCGCCGCCGGGGACGAGGAGACGTGGGCCGAACGCCCGGGCATCGTGGACCTGACCTCGTCCGGCGCCACCGAGGCGACCTACTACCGCGCCGGCTGCGTGCCGCTGGCGCAGGTGCTGGGGCCCGACGCGGACGTGACGGACCTGGACGCGCTCGTGGCCCGGCACGACCCGACCGACCTCGATCCCCTCGAGACCTTCGCGGTGGGTTTCGCCGACGGCATCGCCACAGCGCGGCTGGGCGTCGACCGCCCCGACCTCTTCGACCGGGCCGCACTCGCCGAGGACGTCCCGACCGTGGGTCCGGTGGGCTTCGGCGACGCCTTCACACGGCCGGTGGTCGACCCCTCGACCGGACGGATCGGCTGGACGGTGCGCGACCCGGGCGCCGCCGCCGGTCTGGTGCTGACCGACGTGCTGCCCTTCGCGGTCTGCCCCGAGGTGGCGCCGATGGAGGAGCCGACCGGCCTGTGAGCCCCGCACGGATCATCAACGCCCGCACCCTCGGCGCCACGGCCCTCGCCCTGGTGTTCGTCGCCATCGCCGGCTGGCTGGGCTGGTGGCAGCTCGGGGCCTGGCAGTCGCGCCGCGACGCCCAGGCGCGGGACYTGACCTCCCTGGCCCCGGTGGCCCTCGACGACGTGATGGGCTCCGACGACCCGTTCCCCGGCGACGAGGTGGGCCGTCCGGTGGACGTCGCCGGCACGTGGCTGGGCCAGGGCAGCTTCCTGGTCTCCGGGCGCACCCAGGACGGGCAGGACGGCTACTGGGCGGTGACCCCGCTCGCCCTGGACGAGTCCGGCGGCGACACCGCGGTGCTCGTGGTCCGGGGCTGGACGCCCGACCCCGACGTCCCGCCCGCGGTCGGACCCGCCTCGCTCACCGGCTGGCTCCAGCCGGCGGAGGGCACCGGCGTGGTGGACGACGACCCGGACGACGACGTCGTACCGCAGCTGCGGATCGCGGACGCGGTCCAGCGCGTCGACGCCGACCTCTACGGCGCCTACCTGGTGGCGCAGGAGCCGGGCCCGGGCCTGGAGGCCGCCAACCTGGACTCGCTGCCCGAGGTCGGGCGCTTCACCGCGGTCCGCAACCTCCTGTACGCCCTCGAGTGGTGGGTCTTCGGCGGCTTCGCGGCCTTCATCTGGTGGCGATGGCTCCGCGACGAGCGCGCTGTGGACCGCGTGACAGACTCGGCGTCGTGAAGGCCGCTCTGCTCCGCTACCGGGTCATGGCCACCGTCGTCGGTGTGCTGCTCATCGTGCTGTGCCTCGTCGGCCTGCCGCTCCACTACGGCTACCTGCTGTTCCCCGAGGCCATGCCCAAGGGCGGCACGGCGTACGACGTGGGCGCCGGCATCTCCGCCTACCTCGGGGTCGCGCACGGCTGGCTCTACCTGATCTTCCTGATCATGGCGTTCATGCTGGGCCGCCGCGCGGCCTGGGACCTGCCGTTCCTCGCGGTCACGCTGGTCTGCGGCACCATCCCGGTGGTCTCGTTCTGGGCGGAGCACCGCGCCACGCAGCGCACGATCGCCGAGCACCCGGAGCTGCAGCACTCGGCCGAGGTCACCCGACCGGACCCCGAGCTGCGTTGAGCGCGTGAGAGGCCTCCCGTCGTGAAGACCGCCTTCGTCCTGGGCGGCGGCGGCATCCTCGGCGCCGTCGAGGTCGGCATGCTGCGGGCGCTCTTCGAGCGCGGCATCACCCCCGACCTGGTGCTGGGCACGAGCGTGGGCGCGCTCAACGGCGCGATGGTGGCCCGCGAGCCGCGGCTGCCGGTCATCAAGCGGCTCACCGACCTGTGGGCGGCGACCGCGGCCGGCAGCACCGACGGGGGCGCCTCGCCCTTCCACGACCGTCCGCTGCGCACGGTCCGGCGGGCGATGTCGACGGGCACCCACATCTACTCCGCCAAGCCGCTCACCCAGCGCCTGGCCGACGAGCTCGGGGACACCACGTTCGCCGACCTCGAGGTGTCCTTCCAGGTGTGCGCGGCCAGCATCGAGCGCTCGGCGGAGCACTGGTTCGACTCCGGGCCCCTGGTGCCGGCGATCGTGGCCAGTGCCGCCGTCCCCGGCCTGCTGCCGCCCGCACGGGTCGAGACCGAGTTCGGGGTCGAGCACTTCCTCGACGGCGGCCTGGTCAACTCCATCCCGGTCGGGCGCGCCGTGTCCCTCGGCGCGACCCGTGTCTTCGTGCTCCAGGTCGGCCGCATCGACCGGCCGCTGAGCGTCCCGAGGCGTCCCTGGGAGGTGGCCCGGGTGAGCTTCGAGGTCGCCCGCCGCCACCGCTTCATGCGCGAGCTCGCCGAGATCCCCGACCAGGTCGAGGCGCACGTCCTGCCCGCCGCCGGAACGTCGTCCAAGGACGACTCGATGCTCGCCTTCCGCGACTTCTCCTCCGTCCAGCGACGCATCGACGCGACGTACGACGCCTCGCGCGCCTACCTCGACGAGCACCTCGACCCGGACCCCTCGTGAGCGACAGGATGACGCCGTGACCAGGGTGACCGGGACGACGTCGTGATCTGGGTCCTGCGCCGGCTCGTGCTCGCCCCGGCCCTGGTCGGGCTGACGGTGCTGCTGTGGGTGACCTTCCCGCTGTGGCTCATCGGGGCCGCGGCGATCTCCCCGGTGCTCCCCGGTCGCTGGCGCGCGCTGCGGCTCTTCTGGGTGGCGTTCCTCTACCTCACCATCGAGTCGCTGCTGCTCCTCGTGCTCCTGGGGCTGTGGCTGGCGTCGGGCTTCGGGTGGAAGATCCGCTCGCCGTACTTCGCCGGCATCCACTACGATCTGGTGCAGTTCACCCTGGTCGGGTTCTTCCGCGAGGCGCGACGGGTGCTGGCGCTGCGGATCCGCACCGACGGCCCTGCCCCGGCGCGGCACCCCGAGCGGCCGATACTGGTCTGCTGCCGGCACGCGGGACCGGGCGACTCGTTCACGCTGATGTACGCGCTGCTGCACTGGTACGGCCGCGAGCCCCGCGTCGTCCTCAAGGACACCCTCGCCTGGGACCCGGCCATCGACGTGCTCCTGCGCAGGATCCCGGCCAGCTTCATCTCACCCAACCCGGCCGCCGGGGAGGACCTCGAGTCCCAGATCGCCGAGCTGGCGAGCGGGCTCGACACCAACGACGCGTTCGTGATCTTCCCCGAGGGCGGCAACTTCACCCCGGCCCGGCGGGAGCGGGCCATCGCCCGGCTGCGCAAGCTCGGCCTGCAGCAGATGGCCGACCGTGCGGAGCGGATGACCAACGTGCTGGCCCCGCGCCCGGGCGGCTTCCTCGCCGCCCTCGACGCGGCCCCGGAGGCCGACGTGGTGATGGTCGCGCACACCGGCCTCGACCACCTGCTCACCGTCGGTGACCTGTGGCGCGAGYTGCCGATGGACAAGACCCTGGTGATGCGCTGGTGGGAGGTCCCGCGGGCCGAGATCCCGGCCGATCGCGAGGCGCGCATCGAGTGGCTCTTCGGCTGGTGGGAGCAGATCGACGCCTGGATCGACGACCACCGCACCGTCGTCTGACGCCACGAGCCCCGGACCAGCAGGTCCGGGGCTCGTGGGTGGCTGTGCTCGCGCTGGTCGGTCAGGACCTCGGGTTGTCCGGGACGTCGTCCACGTCGATGACCTCGGCCGGGTTGTCCGGGGTGGTCGGGTCGTGCGGCTCCTCGACGCGGTCGCTGAGCGCCTCGCCCGGGGCGCCGCCGCCGACGTCGTCCACCGGGGCACGGTGGGTCGGGTCGGTCAGGGCGTCGGAAGCCTCCGCGGCGTCGACCGCCGTGGGGGTGGACGGGTCGAGCGGGGTCTTGATGGGGTCGGTCAGCGGGTCGCCCGCCACACCGCTCGGGGGGAGCGGGGACGTGGCCGGAGAGCCGGAGGACGCGCTGCCGCCGGCCGGCGGGGCCGGGGTGTAGCTGGACTGCCAGTTGTCCTTAGTCTGCGACTTGCGCAGCTTGCTGAAGACCGCACCGCCGATGGCGAGCAGGCCGCCGATGAGCAGCAGGGTCTTGATCTTGCTGCGCTGGGGCTCCGGCTCCTGGCGCAGCTCGGCCACCTTGGCGGCGGCGAGGTCGCGACCCTCCGCAGCCTTGACGGCGGCGAGGGTGGCGCCGGCGGCGACCTTCTCGCTCGCCAGGGCCCGGCCCTCGGCGAGAACCGGGACGGCACGGTCGCGAGCGTCCTGGAGCAGGGGCACCGCCCGGTCCCGGGTGTCCTGGAGGAGGGGTACGGCGCGGTCGCGGGCGTCGGACACCAGCGGGGCTGCCTTGTCCCGCGCGTCGGCGAGAGCAGGGCCCGCCGTGGAGCGCGCGGTCTCCAGCGCAGCCTCGAGCTGGGGAATGACGGTGTCGGCGACGGACTCCACGTAGTCGTGGGCCCGATCCATGATCGACTTCTGCCTGCGGATGCGCATGCGTGGCCTCCTTGTGAGTTGTGTACCCATCTCACCATGCCGTGCGAATCGGCCGACAGCCCCGTCCGGGTGAAGTCCACCGTCCGGTCACCGGTGCACGGCCACGGGTCACGGGGCGTGCACGGGGCGTGCACGGGGGCGTGTCCAGGTGCATGGCAGGATCGACGGCGACACGTGCGCGGCGCCCCTGCGTCGTACGCACTCCTGACACGCGAGAGGCAGACCATGGCTGACACCAAGGCCACCCTGAAGACGAACAAGGGTGACATCGTCATCAACCTGTTCCCCAACCACGCGCCGGAGACGGTCGACAACTTCGTGGGCCTCGCCGAGGGCACCAAGGACTACAAGACCGGCGACGGCAAGACCGGCCCCTTCTACGACGGCCTCGGCTTCCACCGGGTCATCGAGGGCTTCATGATCCAGGGCGGCTGCCCGCAGGGCACCGGCACCGGCGGCCCCGGCTACCAGTTCAAGGACGAGATCCACCCCGAGCTCGTCTTCGACAAGCCCTACCTGCTCGCCATGGCAAACGCCGGCCCGGGCACCAACGGCTCGCAGTTCTTCATCACCCTCGGCGCCACCCCGTGGCTGAACCGCAAGCACACGATCTTCGGCGAGGTGGCCGACCAGTCCTCGCGCGACGTCGTCGACGCGATCGGCTCGACCCGCACCGGCGCGATGGACCGACCGGCCGAGCCGGTCACCATCGAGTCGGTCACCATCGAGCGCTGAGACCCTCACCCGCATGACCCAGCCGACCTCCGGCGATCCCGCGGCCGGCGTCCCGACCTGTTATCGGCACGCCGGCCGCGAGACATGGATCCGCTGCCAGCGCTGCGAGCGGCCCATCTGTCCCGACTGCATGCGGGACGCGGCGGTCGGCTTCCAGTGCCCCTCGTGCATCGCCGAGGGCGCCAGGAGCACCCGCAGCATCCAGGCGCCGTACGGCGGCGCGCGCTCGAGCAACCCCGCCCTCACGTCGCTGGTGCTCATCGGCCTCAACGTGGCGGTCTGGCTGGCGATCCTGGTGACGGGCGGCTCCGGCAGCGCGCTGGTCGACCGCCTCGGCCTGCGCGCCAACGGCGCCTGCGCCCCCGGGGACGGCTACCTCTACGACATGACCCGGACGACGTGCGACGCCGTCGGCGGGCGCTTCCTGACCGGTGTCGACGACGGCGCCTGGTGGCAGCTGCTCACCAGCCAGTTCGCGCACGTGGAGATCTGGCACATCGCGGGCAACATGCTCGCCCTCTACATCCTGGGGCCGCAGCTCGAGCTGGTCCTGGGCCGGGTCCGCTTCCTGGTCCTCTACCTGGTCTCGGGGCTGGCCGGCTCGGTCGCCGTCCTGTGGCTCTCCCCGGAGATCGGGCTCACCCTCGGCGCCTCGGGCGCCATCTACGGCCTGTTCGGCGGGCTCGGTGTCGTGGCCCTGAAGGTCGGCGGCGACCTGCGCAGCCTCGGCGGGCTGCTCGTGCTCAACCTCGTCATCACCTTCGCCGTCCCGGGTATCTCCTGGCAGGGGCACCTCGGCGGCCTCGTCGGCGGTGCGCTGATCGCCGCGCTGCTGGTCTACGCGCCCCGGCAGCGGCGCAGCCTCGTGCAGTGGAGCGGGGTGGCGACCCTGACCCTGGCCCTGCTGGCCCTCGCCGTGGTCCGCGTCGTCGCCCTGCCCTGAGGTGTGACGGCGCACGTACGCCACGACGTCCGTCCGTATGAATCACACCGGGCTGAATTCACCCCTAGGTTCATCCACAGGTGTGGAATCACCTGTGGAGAACTACACCGGTGTAGTTCTCCACACCTTGTCCCCAGGCTGGGGAAAATGACGGCGGCGCCGACCCCCTGACGGGAGCCGGCGCCGCTGCACGACGGAGCGGGAGGGTCACTCCCAGCGGGTCGCGAAGGTGAACCCGACCGCCATGAAGGCGATGCCGACGGCGAGGTTCCACTGGCCGAGGTCGTTGAAGACCGGCAGCGAGGAGAGGTCGTCGGAGAAGACGTAGAACGTGCAGATCCACAGCAGGCCGACCAGGAAGCAGCCGAGCATGCCGACCACGACGCCTCGACCGCGTCCGAGCGGGGTGGAGGGGTGGGCGGAGATCGCCAGCCCGAGCATGAGCGAGCCGAAGCCGATGGCGTAGTTCCACAGGCCGAGGTCCGCGATCGCCTTGGGGGAGCCCTCCTCGGCCGGGAAGGCCTCCGGGTCGGGGCGCACACCGAGGTAGTAGTAGAGGATCCAGCCGATGCCCGCCGCGATGAGCAGCAGGGCCACGACGAACCTCACGGAGAAGACCTTCGCCGGGCTGTCGACGAACGCCTCGCTGGACTTGGGCACGACCACTCCTCGTAGCTCACGAACTCGGGCGGTGGGGCGTGCGGCGCCCACCGGGGGGCTAGCGTAGTCGCCGTGCCCGCCCCTTCCGACCCGCGCCCCGACGACAGCGTGGCGCGCGCGCGTCGGCGGGCCCTGATGTGGCGGGTGGGGACCCCGACGATGTTCATCCTCTGCGGGACCTTGTTCGCGGTCAGCGCCAACCAGAGCGGCGGCACCGACCTGCGCGGCGGCAGCTACACCGACCTGGCCTCGGTGGTGCAGGCCGAGCGCAACGACACCAATGAGCTCACCGACGAGGTCACCGGCCTCAACGCCGAGATCGAGACCCTGACGGACGGCCTCGGGGACCGCACGGTCAACCGCTACCAGGACGAGATCGACACCCTCGTCGACCCCGCCGGTCTGACCCCGCGCACCGGTCAGGCGGTCAAGGTGACCCTCACCGACGCGCCGGAGGACGTCCTCGTCGAGACCGACCGGGACCAGAACGACCTGGTCGTGCACCAGCAGGATCTCCAGGCCGTCGTCAACGCCATGTGGCGCGCGGGCGCCGTCGCGGTCACCCTCCAGGGCCAGCGGATCATCTCGACCACGGGCATCAAGTGCGAGGGCAACTCGGTGACCCTGCACGGGGTGCCCTACTCCCCGCCGTACGAGATCGTGGGGATCGGCGATCCCGACGCGATCCAGGCCTCGCTCGAGGAGGACCGCTACCTCGACACCTACCGCGAGTACGCCGCCGACCCGACCGGCGGGGTGGGCTACGAGGTCACGACGGTGCCGCGGGTGACCGCGCCGGCCTACGAGGGGCTGCTCGACCTGACCTACGCCACGCCGATGGCCACGCCCGACCAGGACGCCGGCTGACCCCAGCCCGTCAGGGCGTACGCCGCGGGGTCGTCGTCGGCGTCTCCGTGGGCGTCGTCGGCGTCTCGGTCGGGGTCGTGGGGGTCTCGGTGGGCGTCGTCGGCGTCTCCGTCGGCGTCTCCGTGGGCGTCTCGGTCGGCGGCGGCTCGACGAAGRCCGAGACCACGATCAGCACCGTGTCGCCGCGGTCGGCCTCGCCGTCGCGCGGGAACTGGTCGACGACCTGGCCCTTGGGCTCGGTGGACGAGGGGTCCGTACGGACCTCCACCTCGAAGCCGGCCTGGCGGAGCGTGCGCGTGGCCTCGCCCTGTCGCAGGCCGATGACCGACGGGACCGACTCGGGACCGTCGGAGACCGACAGGGTGACCGTCGTGCCCTCGGCGACGGACTGGCCGGCGGGCGGGTCGGTCGAGATGACCTGGCCCTTCGGCTCGTCGGACTCCACCTCGGTGGCGGTGACCTTGAAGCCCTGGGCCCGCAACGTGTCACGGGCAGCGGTGCGTGGCTGCCCCACGACGTACGGGACCTGCACCTCGGGCTTGCCGAGGGAGACCACGAGGTCGACGTCGGTGCCGGGATCGACGTAGACGTCCCGGTTGGGGTTCTGGCGGACGACCTCGTCGGTGGGGACGTCGTCGGAGGGCTCGTGGTTGACCTGGCCGACCGACAGGCCGGCCTGGCCGATCTCGATGCGCGCCTGCTCCTCGGTGAGGCCGACGAGGGCGGGCACCTGGGAGCGCTGGACGTCCTCCTCGAACATGCTCGGCAGGACGTACGCCGCCCCGGCGATGGCGGCGACGATGAGCAGGCCGAGCAGGATCATCAGGCCGGTGCGACCACGCTGGCGGTCCTCACCGGGGGGAGTGGCCACCGCGGCCGGGATGGTCGAGGTGGCGGCGACCGCCGGGACCACCTCGGTCGCGGCGACGGGCGGCGCGACCGCCTGGATCGGGTGCCCGGCCAGGTAGCGCTCGATGTCCTGGCGCATCGCCGCGGCGCTCTGGTAGCGGTCCTCGACCCGCTTGGCGAGCGACTTGAGGACGATCGCGTCGATCTCGGGGTCGAGCTCCTGGTCGTGGTCCGACGGCGGCGAGGGCTGCTCGCGCACGTGCTGGTAGGCCACGGCCACGGGGCTGTCGCCGACGAAGGGCGGCCGGCCGGTCAGGAGCTCGTAGAGCAGGCAGCCGGTGGAGTAGACGTCCGAGCGGGAGTCGACGGTCTCGCCGCGGGCCTGCTCGGGGGAGAGGTACTGCGCGGTGCCGACGACCGCGGCGGTCTGGGTCATCGTCGACGAGGCGTCGGACACGGCCCGGGCGATGCCGAAGTCCATCACCTTGACGTCGCCGCTCGGGGTCAGCATCACGTTGCCGGGCTTGATGTCGCGGTGGATGATCCCGGCCCGGTGGCTGTAGTCGAGGGCCGCGAGCACGTCGCTGGTGATCTCCAGCGCGCGCTCGGGCAGGATCTTGCGCCCCTCGCGGATGATGTCGCGCAGCGTCCGGCCCTGGACGCACTCCATGACGATGTAGGGCTGGGCGACGTCGGAGCCGTCGGTCGCCATCTCCTCGCCGGTGTCGTAGACCGACACGATCGCGGGGTGGTTGAGCGAGGCCGAGCTCTGCGCCTCGCGACGGAAGCGCGCCTGGAAGGTCGCGTCGCTCGCCAGGTCGGTCCGCAGTCGCTTGACCGCCACGGTGCGGCCGAGGCGGGTGTCGCGGCCCTTGCGGACCTCGGCCATGCCGCCGCGGCCCAGCAGCTCGCCGAGCTCGTAGCGGCCGCCGATCACGGTCGGCTCGTTGCTCATCGTCGCCCTCTCGCTGCGCTGGTGGTCCGGCTGGTCGTCCGGATCGTCGTGTGGCTGGTCGTGTKGGTGGTCGTGCCCCGTCCCATCAGCTCGGACTGTCCGTGGGCGTCGCCGGGGCCGGCGACGTCGTGGGATCGGTGGGGGTCTCGGTGGGCGTCTCGGTGGGCGTCTCGGTGGGAGTCTCCTTCGGCGGCTTGCCCCAGTAGGACACCGTCACCGTGTCGCCCCGCTCCAGCGTGCCGGTGGGGTCGACGCCGAGGACGGCGTTCTCCGTCTCGTCCCCGGGGTTGTCGACCTTCTCCTTGCCGACCTTCAGGCCGAGCTCCCTGAGCGCCCCCTCGACCTCCTTGACGTCCCGCCCGAGGTACGCCGCCTCGTCCACCTCGACGGTCGTCGTCTCGGTGGGCGTCTCGGTGGGGGTCTCCGACGGGGTCTCGCTGGGGCTCGGGCTGGGTGTGCGGCTGGCCGTCGGGGAGGGGTTCTGCTGGTCCGGGGTGTCGTCGGTGGCGGGGTCGTCGCCGAGGACCTGCGTCGCGATGAGGGCGACCACCACCAGCGCCAGGCCCAGCAGCGCCCACGGCAGCCAGCCCCGGGAGCGGCGGTCGTCATCGGCAGGAGGTGCGGGTGCGGAGGCCGGGACCGATGCCGCGGCGGGCACCGGGGCGAGGACCTGCGTRCTCGTCGGGTCCTGGACCGGCACGGGCGCCACCACCGGGGCGACGACGGTGGCGGCCCCGGCCGCCCCGTCGCTCGACGGATCGCGCAGCGCGGCCGCGAAGGCCGCGCCGTCGGCGTACCGGTCGGCGGGATCCTTGGCCATAGACCGGCGCACGACGGCGGCGAGGTCGGCCGGCACGCTGTCGGGCAGCTCCGGGACCGGCTCTCGAAGGTGGGCGATCGCGGTCGCCACGGGCGTGTCGGCCAGGAACGGCTTGCGCCCCGCCAGGCACTCGAACGCCACGACGCCCAGGGCGTAGACGTCGGAGGCGCTCGTGGCGCGCCTGCCCTCGGCCTGCTCGGGGGAGATGTACGCCGGGGTGCCCATCACCTGGCCGGTCTCGGTCAGGGACATCCCCTCGGCCGCGCGGGCGATCCCGAAGTCGGTCACCTTGGTGCGCCGGTCCGGGGTCACGATCAGGTTGCCGGGCTTGACGTCGCGGTGGACGATCCCGGCCGCGTGCGCCGCTCCGAGGGCCTCGGCGGCCTGCGAGAGCAGGTCGCGCACCACCTCGGGATCCATGGGCGCGTGGGGTCGCAGCAGGTTCGAGAGGGGCTGGCCCTCGACCAGCTCCATGACCAGGAACGGCCGCGGCGAGGGCGAGCCGTCCACCGGGGCCGCCTCGCCGAAGTCGAAGACGCCCGCGATCCCGGGGTGGTGCAGCGACGCCGCGTGCCGGGCCTCGGTCTCGAAGCGGGTGCGGAACAGCGCGTCGTCGGCGTACTCCGGCTTGAGGACCTTGATCGCCACCGGGCGTGACAGCACGGTGTCGGTGCCGCGCCAGACCTCGCCCATGCCGCCGGTCGCGATCCGGGAGGTGAGCGCATAGCGGCGCGAGTCGTCGGCGAAGCGCTGCGAGGTGCCGTCGGGAGGAGTGGTCGTCACGGGTTGAGCACCGCCTCCATGACCGCCTTGGCGATCGGCCCGCCGAGCCGGCCGCCCGCGATGTCGCCGCGCGCGGTGTCGCTGGACTGCACGAGCACCGCGACGGCCACCTTGGGGTCGTCGGCCGGGGCGAAGGAGGTGAACCAGGCGTACGGCGGGCGGGTGTCGGTGGACTGCGCCGTCCCGGTCTTGCCGGCCACCCGCACCCCGGGGATCGCGGCCGCGTAGGCGGTGCCCTCGTCGACGGTGGCGACCATCATCTCGGTCAGCTCCTCGGCGGTGCTGGGCGAGACGGCCTCGGACAGCTCGGACTCCGAGGTCTTGTCCAGCAGCGAGAGGTTGGGCGCACGGACCTCGTCGACGACGTAGGGACGCATCACGACGCCGTCGTTGGCGATGCCCGCGGACACCATCGCCATCTGCAGGGGCGTCGCGGTCACGCTCGCCTGGCCGATGCCCGACAGCGCGGTCTGCGGCGGGTCCATGTCCGGGGGGTAGAGCGAGCGGGCCTGGCCGGGCAGGTCCTCCAGCGACGTGGCGTTGAAGCCGAACTTCTCCGCCTGCTCGGTCATCGCCTCGATCCCGAGCTCGTCGGCCAGGGACATGAACGTCACGTTGCAGGACACCTGGAGGGCCTGGGTCAGGGTGATCCGGTTGCCGCCGCAGTCGCTCCCACCCTCGTTCCCGACCTTGGTCGTCGACTGGGGCAGCTGGAAGGAGGTCCCGCCGGGCACCATCGACTGGGCGTCGTAGTCGCCGGACTCGATGGCTGCCGCCGCGGTCACCAGCTTGAAGGTCGAGCCGGGCGGCAGGGTGGTGCTGATGCCTCGGTTGATGAGCGGCTCCGCCTCGTCCTCGAGGAGCGCGCTGTAGCTCTGCGACACGGCGGCGAAGTCGTGCGAGGCCATCGTGTTGGGGTCGTAGGTCGGGTTCGACACCAGCGCGAGGATCTTGCCGGTGGCCGGCTCGATGGCCACGACGGCACCCTGCACGTCCTCGCCCAGCGCCTGCAGGCCGTCGAAGGCGGCGGTCTGCGCGTCGGGGTCGATCGTGAGCTGGACGTTGCCGCCCTGCGGGTCGGTGTTGCTCAGCATGTCGACGAGGCGGGTCACGAAGAGCCGCGAGTCGTCGCCGGAGAGCACGTCGTTCTGGGAGCGCTCGAGGCCGGTCTGGCTGTAGTAGGAGAAGTAGCCGGTCAGCGGGGCGTACTTGAACGGCTGCGGGTAGGTGCGCTGGAAGTCGTAGCTGTCGTCGCTGGGCACGCTGCGCGCGACCGGGTCCTTGCCCACCAGGATCGCGCCGCGCTCGCGGGAGAACGCCGCGTTGATGACCCGCCGGTTCTGCGGGTCCGCGGTGAGCTCGCCGGAGCGGACGTACATGAGGTACGTCGCGTTGAGCATCAGGGCGAGGAAGAGCACGAGGCAGAAGAGCGAGATCGTGCGGATCGGCTTGTTCATGATCGGGGCCCCCGCGTCGTCGGGAGCGCAGCGAGGAACGTCGTGGGGTGATTCATCGCAGCTTCACCACCTGGGTCGACTCACTGTCGGAGCCGGTGTCGGAGTCGCTCTCGCTGGAGCGGGGGACGGGGCGCCGGGCCTGGTCGGAGATGCGCAGCAGGAGCGCGATCACCACCCAGTTGGCCACCAGCGACGAGCCGCCGTAGGACAGGAACGGGGTGGTGAGGCCGGTGAGCGGGATGAGGCCGGTCACGCCGCCCACCACGACGAAGACCTGGAGGGCGAAGATGCTGCCCAGCCCGACGGCCATCAGCTTGCCGAAGCCGTCACGCGAGATGAGCGCGATCCGCAGCGCGCGCTCCACGATGAGGCCGTAGCAGACGATGATCGCCATGACGGCGGTCAGGCCGAGCTCCTCGCCGATCGCCGGCACGATGAAGTCGGACTCGGCGTAGGGGATCCGGCAGGGTGCGCCGCCGCCGAAGCCGCGTCCGATGAGGCCGCCCCAGCCCATCCCGAACAGGCCCTCGACGAGCTGACCCGAGCCGGGCGTCTTGTCGTAGTAGGCCATCGGGTCGAGCCAGATGTTGACGCGGTTCTGCACGTGGCCGAAGAGCCGCCACCCGGCGAACGCGCCCACCGCGAACATGATCGATCCGACCAGCAGCCAGCCGGCGCGCTCGGTGGCGACGTACAGCATGATCAGGAAGATCCCGAAGAACAGCAGCGAGGACCCCAGGTCGCGCTGGAAGACCAGGATGAACATGCTGACGGCCCACATGCCCAGGATCGGGCCCAGGTCCCGACCGCGCGGCAGGTCGATGAAGAGGACCCGCCGTCCGGCCAGCGCCAGGGCGTCGCGGTGCAGCACGAGGTAGCCGGCGAACGCGATCACCAGCAGCACCTTGGCGACCTCGCCGGGCTGGAAGCTGAACGGGCCGACGGCGATCCAGATCCTGGCGCCGTTGATGTTCTTGCCGACGAGCGGGGCCATCGGCAGGAGCAGCAGCACGATCGCGGCCAGGCCGGTCGTGTAGGTGAACCGCTGCAGCAGCCGGTGGTCGCGCAGCAGCCCGAGGGTGGCCACGAAGAGCACCACGCCCAGCGTCATCCAGATGAGCTGCTGACGGGCGAACGAGTCGTTGTCGACGCACTGGCTGGTGTTGTCCAGGTCCAGGCGGTGGATGACCGCGAGGCCGAGGCCGTTGAGGGCCGCCACGAGGGGCAGCAGCACCGGGTCGGCGTACGGCGCGAAGATCCGGATCGCCACGTGGGCGACGACGATGAGGGCGCTGAGCCACCCGCCGTAGCCGACGATGTCGGCCGGGATGGTGCCCTCCATGCCGAGGCCGACGGCGGCGTACGCGCCGATGCCCACCGCCAGCGCGAGCAGGAGCAGGAAGAGCTCCGCGCCCCGGCGGCGCCGGTGCACGAATCCCATCAGGGTGTGGTCCTGGCTCATCAGCCGGCGTCCTGCGCGGGCACGTCCTGCCGTGCGGCGTAGTTGTCCACGGTCGCCCGGGCGTCGTCGAGGTCGCTCGCCTCGATGCCGGCGGTCACCTGCTCGGCGTCGATCTCGCTGAGGTTGGCGACGTCGACGTCGCTGACCTCGTAGGGGTGCGAGACGTCCACGCCGGGGATCTCGGCGTTGAGCCCGCGGAAGATGGTCACCTTGTGGTCGGAGACGCCCACGTAGAACTGCTGCTGGCTCCACGACCAGGCGGCGGCCAGCGCCATCCAGACGATGCCGAGGAGGGCGGCGATCACGAGCATCCGCTTGAGCCAGGTGTGCCGGGCCGGCGGGCGGGGCGCGTAGCGCCGGGCCTCGGGGTCGATCGGGTCGGACGCGAAGGCGTGCAGGTCGGCGGGCACCCCGTCGGGCGCATCGGTCACCGGGTCGATCTCGCCCGTGTCGCCGGAGCGGTGGCCCCGGAAGAGCCCGCGACCGGGGCCCCCGCCGGACCCCTTGCGGGGCAGGTCGGCAGCGGCGCCCACCAGCAGCGGCTCCAGGGCCGGGTCGGGCTCGGTGTCGATGACGTCGGCCACCACGCAGGTGACGTTGTCGCTGCTGCCGGCCTCGAGGCTGGCGCGCACCAGCTCGACGGCGGCGTAGTCGGGGGTGCCCGACGCGAGGATGTCGGCCATCCGGGCGTCGTCGAGGGTGCCGCAGGCGCCGTCGCTGCACAAGAAGATGCGGTCCCCGACCTCGAGCGGGACCTCGAAGAGGTCGGGCTCCTCGTGCCGGATGCCGTCGAGCGCCTTGAGGATGAGGTTGCGGTTGGGGTGCACCCGCGACTCCTCCTCGGTGATCCGGCCCTCGTCGACGAGGCTCTGCACGAAGGTGTGGTCGTGGGTCAGACGTCGCAGCTCGCCGCCGCGCAGGAGGTAGCCCCGGCTGTCGCCGAGGTGTCCGACGCCGATCCGGGCACCGTCGAAGAGCACCACCGTCGCGGTCGTGCTGGTGCCGTTGAGCTCGGGGTCCTCCTCGACCAGCTCGCCGATCCGGTCGTCCGCGCGGTGGATCGCGCCTGCGACGAGGGCGAGGAGGTCGTCGGTCGGCTCGGAGTCCAGCTTGCGGAGCTGCTGCACGGCGGTGCTGCTGGCCAGGTCGCCACGCGCCGCGCCGCCGACGCCGTCGCAGACCGTCAGCAGCCAGGGCCCGGCATACCCGGAGTCCTGGTTGTCACGACGGACGCGTCCGACGTCGGAGATGGCGGAGTACGCCAGGCGTAGCGGTCCGGTCATGGAGGGCCGACCCTACTTCCGCAGCTCGAGGATGGTCTTGCCGATGCGCACCTGGATGCCCAGCCCGATGGTGGTGGGCTGGGTGATGCGTACGGAGCCGACGTAGGTGCCGTTGGTGGAGCCGAGGTCCTCGACGAACCAGTCCTCGCCGCTGGCGGCCACCCGGGCGTGCCGGGTGGAGACGTAGTCGTCGTCGAGCCGGATGGCGGCGTCGCTGCCGCGTCCGATGAGCAGCGGCGCGTCGTCGAGCTCGGCCCGGGCGCCCGTGTTGTCGCCCTCGACCACGATCAGGTGGGTCGGCGAGCCGCGTCGGCGCGACGGGGGCTTGGACTTGCCGCGCGCGGGCGCGGCCGCGCCGCGGGCGGCCTCGGGCACGCGGGCCCCGAACATGTCGGAGCGGATCACCGAGATCGCCGAGAGCACGAAGATCCACAGGATCGCGAGGTAGGCGAAGCGGATGAGGAACAAGGTGAGCTCGGACATGTCCTAGCCCTCCTCGGTGACGCGGACCGTCATGGTGGTGTGCCCGATCTTGACCTCGGTGCCGTCGCGGAGTCCGGCCCGGCCGACCTTGGTGCCGTCGACAAGCATGCCGTTGGTGGAGCCGAGGTCGACCACCTCGAGGTCGTCGCCGTTGACCGTGAACTCGATGTGGCGGCGGCTGACGCCGGGGTCGTTGATGCGCAGGTCGGCCTCGGTGCCGCGACCCACGACCAGCCCGGGGGCCCGCAGCGGGTGGCGGGTGCCGTTGACCTCGAGCACGGCGCGCGCCGCACGGGTGCGGGTGCGCTGGTCGTTGTCGGTGACGCTGGCCTCGGCGCGGCTGAGGATCCGGAACCGACCGGTCGTCAGGTCGTCGGCGGCCTCGAAGTCGATGTGCACGGGGCCGGTGAAGACGTAGCCCTGCGTGTCGGCGTGGTCCTTGAGCTGGTCGACGAGCTCGCGCTCCATCGCGTCGTCGTAGCCCTGCAGGCGCTCGAGGTCGACCGCGGCCAGGAGCACCAGGAAGCGGTTGGGCACCAGGCGCCGGTCCCGGCTCATGATCTGGGCGTTGTTGTCGCACTCGCGCTGGAGGGCCGCGGCGATCTCGACGGGCTGCACCGCGCTGCGGAAGGCGCGGGCGAACACCCCGGAGATCATCTGTTCGAGCCTGCGCTCGAAGCGCTGCAGTGCGTTCACGTCGTGCGCCTCCTCTCGACGGCCGTCGGGTCTGGCCGATCGTACTGTCAGGGGAGGGTCCCGCCGGGCACCCCCGCAGCCGAGTGCCGCCCCGGGACCGCGATTGTGACGGCCCGGCGGGCGTGGGATAGCCTTTCCCTCGCTTCACGCGCGAGTGGCGGAACGGCAGACGCGCTGCGTTCAGGTCGCAGTGTCCGAAAGGGCGTGGGGGTTCAAATCCCCCCTCGCGCACCACCATGGGGTGTTCACGCACGAACATCCGTCGGATCGACACAACCCCCGTCCAGGAC
>NZ_JBFUKA010000060.1:0-28254 GCF_056401085.1 Nocardioides sp. P4_G4 | reverse complement strand
GGTAGTCCGTGACGAAGGGACCAAGGAACGGCCGGACCGAGGGTCCGATCGTCACGGACTACCCCAGACGTGGTCAGGCGGTCAGGTCGCGCACGACCGCGTCGGCGAGCAGCCGTCCGCGGCGGGTCAGCACGAGCCGCTCGGTGTGCAGCTCGACGAGCCCTTCCTCCACCAGCCGCGCGACCTCGGCCCGTCCGGCACGCCCCAGGGCCAGCACCGGCAGTCCGTCGCGGAGCCGGAGCTCGAGCAGGATCCGCTCGAAGCGGCGGTCCGCCTCGGTGAGGACCTCGCGCCCGTGAGCCGGGCTGAGCCCGGCGGCCAGCCGGTCGGCGTACGCCGCGGGGTGCTTGACGTTCCACCACCGCACGCCGCCGATGTGGGAGTGGGCGCCGGGACCGGCGCCCCACCAGTGCCCGCCGGTCCAGTAGAGCATGTTGTGGCGGCAGCGGCTCTCGGGTCGGCGCGCCCAGTTGGACACCTCGTACCACTCGAGCCCCGCGGCGGTGAGCCGCTCGTCGGCGAGGAGGTACTTGTCGGCCGCGTCGTCCTCGTCGGGCATCGGCAGCTCCCCGCGCCGGACCCGGCGGGCCAGGGCGGTGCCCTCCTCCACGATCAGGGAGTACGCCGACACGTGGTCCGGCTCGCAGGCCAGCGCCGCGTCCAGGCTGGTCTCCCAGTCGGCGATCGACTCCCCCGGCGTGCCGTAGATCAGGTCGAGGCTGACCTCGTCGAAGCCCGCCGCACGCGCCCACTCCACGGCCGCCGGTACCCGCAGCGGGTCGTGGGTGCGGTCCAGCACCGCCAGGACGTGGTCGACGGCGGACTGCATGCCGAAGCTGATCCGGTTGAAGCCGGCCGATCGCAGCTCCTCGAGGTCCCACGCCGCGACGCTGTCGGGGTTGGCCTCCGTGGTGATCTCCACGTCGTCGGCGAGACCGAACTCGGCCGCCGCGCTCGCGATCACGGCGCCGAGGTCGGCGGGCCGCAGCAGCGTCGGCGTACCGCCGCCGAAGAAGATGGTCTCGATCTTGACGTCGCGATGACCGAGCACGCGGCGGGCCAGCCGGATCTCGTCGATGACCGCACCGGCGTACGTCGACCGGGAGGCGCCCGGGGCGTCCCCCAGCTCCTCGGCGGTGTAGGTGTTGAAGTCGCAGTAGCCGCAGCGCACCGTGCAGAACGGGACGTGGACGTACAGCCCGAAGGGGCGTCGACCGAACTCCGCGTAGGCGTCGTCGGGGATGGACCCGTCCTCGGGTGCGGGGGCACCGACGGGTTGAGCAGGAGGCACGCCGCCATCCTGTCACCACCGCGGTGCGGGCGACCGCCGGGATCTGCTGCCGGGCCGCGGACGCGGGACGGGTGCCGGTGGTCTCCCACCGGCACCCGTCCGTGACGTGATCCGCGCGATCAGGCGTAGAGGCGGTCGATCGTCTCCTTGTAGTTGCCCTCGACGACGTTGCGCTTGACCTTCATCGAGGGGGTGAGCTCGCCGGACTCGACGGTGAGGTCGTGGTCGAGGAGCTCCCACTTCTTGATGGTCTCCCAGCGGTTGAGCCGGGTGTTGAGCTCGTCGACGTACCCGGTGACCATCGCCTTGACCTTGTCGCTGCGGACGACCTCGGTGTACGACGCACCCGCCATGTCGTTCTCGGCGGCCCAGCCGACCATCGCGTCGGGATCGAGCGTGATGAGGGCGATGACGTAGTTGCGCTCGTCGCCGAACACCATGAACTGGCTGGCGTAGGGGCAGATCGCCTTGAACTTGGACTCGATGGCCGGCGGGGCGATGTACTTGCCGCCGGAGGTCTTGAACAGCTCCTTGATGCGGCCGGTGATGGTGAGGTAGCCGTCGGCGTCGAGGGAGCCCTTGTCGCCGGTGTGCAGCCAGCCGTCGGCGTCGAGCGCCTTCGCGGTCTCCTCCGGCAGGTTGTGGTAGCCCTCCATGACGTGCGGTCCGCGCAGCAGCACCTCGTCGCCGTCCCCGATCCTGACCTCGGCGCCGGGCAGTGCCCGGCCGACGGTCCCGATGCGGTTGTCGTCGGGGTGGTTGACGGTGGCTCCCGCGGAGTTCTCCGTCATGCCGTAGCCCTCGAGGATCACGATGCCCGCGGCGTTGAACCACTCGGCGATGTCCCGGTTGAGCGCGGCCGCGCCGGAGATGAAGAAGCGCACCCGTCCGCCGAAGCGCTCACGGACCTTGCTGAAGACCAGCTTGTCGAAGAGGCCGTGCTGGAGCTTGAGGGGCAGCGGGACGGACTTGCCCTCGCGCTTGAGCCCCTCGACCTTGAGGCCGACCTCGAACGCCTTGCGGAAGATCTTCTCCTTGGCGCCGCCCTCGGCCGCCTGCATCGTCTGGATGCGGCCGTAGGCCTTCTCGAAGATGCGCGGTGCGGCGCCCATGAAGGTCGGCTTGACGGTCGCGCAGTTGTCGACGATCTTGTCGACGCGACCGTCCACGGCGGACGCGAAGCCGCACGCCAGCTGGGCCGAGAGCAGCACCTTGCCGAACGAGTGGGCCATCGGCAGCCACAGGAACTGCAGGTCGCTCTCGTCGAGGATGTTCTGGACCTGGATGGCCGCACCCTCGAAGACCCACGCCCGGTGGCGCAGCCGCACGCCCTTGGGGCGACCGGTCGTGCCGGAGGTGTAGATCAGGGTCGCGAGCTGGTCGGGCGTGATCGCGGCGGCCTTCTCGGCGATGACGCCGGGGTGCTCGGCGAGGTAGCTCGCCCCCAGGGCGGCCAGGTCCTCGAGGGAGATGACCCAGTCGCCGTCGGTGGCGCCGTCGAAGGTGATGACCTTGTCCAGGTGCGGCAGCTCGACCTTGTGCGCGCGCAGCTTGGCGACCTGCTCGTCGTCCTCGGCGAACACGAACCGGCACTCGGAGTCGCTGAGGATGTACGCCGTGTCCTCGGCGTTGGTGCTCGGGTAGACCGTCGTGGTGGCACCCGCGGCACACATCACGGCCAGGTCGGCCAGGATCCACTCGTAGCGCGTGCTGGCCGCGATGCCCACCCGCTGCTCGGACTCCAGGCCCAGGGACAGGAGGCCGGCCGCAAGGGCCGAGACCCGGTCCCCCGCCTGCTGCCAGGTGATGGACTCCCAGGCGTCGCCCTTGGGGTAGCGGAACGCCTCGCTGGACGGAGACTTCTCGACACGGTCCAGGAAGAGGACCGCCACGTTGGGCTTGAGGTTGTCGACGAAGCTCTCGTCGTACTGGATGGGCATGGGACTCCCTGTGTCACTCGGTTGCGGGCTCAATCGGGCGGGCAGAACGCGTGTGGGGAGTAACCTAGATCACCCGGTTACGCGGCGGTAGCAAACTCGCGGACCGGATCGGTCCCACCCCTGCGGGTAGGCCGGTCACCCCCGTGCCGTCGGTCAGTCCTGGACCGCCTTGGCGATGGCGATGCACCGGGTGATCCACTCCCGCTCGTCGGCGTCGAGGTCGCGGCCGGCCCGCTCGGCGTCCTGCACGGACCAGTGCGCGTTGAGCACCATCCGCAGGACCACCCAGTCGCGCGCCCGGTCCTCGTCGAGGCCCGCCGCGTCCACCACGGTGTGGAAGCGGCGCCGCACCCCGTCGCGCACCGACTGCCCGGAGCCGGACAGCTCGTCCCAGCGGTTCCACAGCAGCGGCGCGGGCTCGTAGTGCGGGTCGCCGTCCATCGGCTTGGGGTCGATGGCCAGCCACGGCTCCCGGTCGGCCGCCAGCACGTTGGCGTAGTGCAGGTCGCCGTGGACCAGGGTGCCGGTGCTGGCCTCGTCCGCCACCAGGTCGCGGGCCAGCGCCAGCCCCTGCTCGACCAGGCGGCGTGGCACGGGTGCGTTGCGCGGCATGGACGCGAGGGCGGCGGCCCACCGCTCGACGTACGACGTGAGGGTGCGCAGCTGGGGCAGCGCGGGGACGTGGAGGCGGGCGTAGAGGCCGGCGACCACCTCGCACGCCTCGACGTCCCACAGGTCGCCGAGGTCCTCGGTGTGCAGGCGCTCGAGCAGCAGGGCGCGCCGGTGCGGGTCGGCCCGCAGCAGCTCGACCGCCCCGTCGCCGTGCCAGCGCTGCAGCGCGATCCCCTCGTGCAGCGACTCGTCGTCGCCGTCGAAGGCGACCTTGAGCACCGCGGGCCGCCCACCGGCGGTGCGCACCGGCTGCGCCAGCGAGGCGTAGCCGTGCATCGGCGGCCCGTCGAGCACCAACTGCCACTCGTCCACGACGTCCGAGGCCAGGCGCGGGAGGCGATCCAGCCAGGACTCCCAGTCGGGGCCGAGCCGCCGCTGCACGTCCAGGCCGGGAGGAATGGGAAGCGGCATGCCCGCAACCCTAGGGTTGGCCGCATGGCCGACCCGCGTGACGTCCTCACCCCCGCCCTCTCCGCCGCGATCGCGCGCGCCCTGGGACCGGAGTTCGAGGGGACCGACCCGGTGCTGCGGCCCAGCCAGTACGCCGACGTCCAGGCCAACGCGGCACTCGCGCTCGCCAAGCGGGTCGGGACCAACCCGCGGGAGGTGGCCACCCGGGTCGTCGCCGAGCTGGGCGACCTGCCGGCCGGCGTGGAGATCAGCGGACCCGGGTTCTTGAACATCACCTACGACGACGCGTGGGTCACCTCGCTGCTGGCCGAGCTCGCCGTGGACCTTCGCCTCGGGGTGCCGACCCAGCAGGCGCAGGTCGTGCCGATCGACTACAGCGCCCCCAACGTGGCCAAGGAGATGCACGTCGGGCACCTGCGCACCACGGTCGTCGGCGACGCCCTGGCACGCACGCTCGAGCACCTCGGCCACCGCGTCGTGCGCCAGAACCACATCGGTGACTGGGGCACCCCGTTCGGCATGCTCATCGAGCACCTGCTGGCCGTCGGCGAGGGCTCGGACGAGGCGCTGCTCCTGGAGAGCGACCCCAACGCCTTCTACCAGGCGGCCCGCGCCCAGTTCGACGGCGACGAGGCCTTCGCCACGCGCGCTCGGGCCCGGGTGGTCGCCCTGCAGGCCGGCGACGCGGAGACCCTGCGGCTGTGGACCGAGCTGGTCGAGCTGTCCCGCCACTACTTCAACCGGATCTACGACACGCTCGGCGTGACCCTGACCGACGACGACCTGGCCGGCGAGTCGACGTACAACGACGACCTGGCCGGGATCTGCGACGAGCTCGAGGCGAAGGGCCTGGCCACGATGAGCGAGGGCGCGCTGTGCGTCTTCCTCGACGGCTACACCGGTCGCGAGGGCAAGCCGCAGCCGTTGATCATCCGCAAGTCCGACGGTGGCTACGGCTACGCCACCACCGACCTGGCCACCATCCGGCACCGGGTCGAGCGACTGGGGGCCGACCGCTGCCTCTACGTGATCGGCGCCCCCCAGGCGCTGCACCTGGAGATGGTCTGGGAGACCGCGCGCCTGGCCGGGTGGCTGCCCGACCGCGTCGAGGTCGTGCACGTGCGCATCGGCAACGTGCTCGGCGAGGACCGCAAGATCCTGCGCACGCGCTCCGGGGCGCCGCTGCGGCTGATGGCGCTGCTCGAGGAGGCGCAGGCCAACGCCCGCCGCGAGGTGGACGCGAGCCGACCCGAGCTCCCCGAGGAGACGCGCGCGGCCATCGCGCCCGTGGTCGGGATCGGGGCGGTGAAGTACGCCGACCTCTCGGTCGCCCACGACTCGGAGTACGTCTTCGACCTCGACCGGATGCTCGCCTTCGTCGGCAACACCGGCCCCTACCTCCAGTACGCGACCGCGCGGATCCACTCGATCTTCCGGTCGGCGGGTGTGGAGCCGTCGTACGCCGCCGCGATCACGCTCGGCGAGCCGGCGGAGCGCGCGCTGGCCCTGCGACTGCTGTCCTTCGGGAACGTGGTCGCCGAGGTCGGCGACACCCTGGAGCCGCACCGCCTCTGCACCTACCTCTTCGACCTCGCGCAGGACTTCTCGGCGTTCTACGAGCACTGCCCCGTGCTGAAGGCCGCGACGCCGCCGCTGCGCGAGTCCCGGCTCTCGCTGGCCGCGCTGACGCTGGCCGTGCTGTCCCAGGGGCTCGACCTGCTCGGGATCGAGACGCCTCCGCAGATGTGACCCACCCAGCTAGTCGAAGGCCGCCATCAGGTCGGCGAGGTGCGCCTGGAAGCGCGGGCAGGCGCTGATGTCGTGCGCCTGGCAGCGGTAGGCGTGCTCGGTCATCGCTCGCGAGATCCGCATCTGCTCCATCCGGCGGTCGAGGTCGTCGAGGTGGCCCTGGAGGACGGCGTGCCGCTCGGGCGCCCCCGCATCGAGCAGCACCGCGATCTGGTCGAGGGTCATCCCGGCGTCCTTGTTGCGCTGGATCGCGGCGACCCGGGCGATGTCGTCGCGCACGTAGCGACGCCGGTCGGCGGTGTCGCGCGCGGGCTCGAGCAGTCCCACCGACTCCCAGTGCCGCAACACGTTGGTGGGCAGTCCGAAGCGCTCGGCGACCTCGCCAACGGACCAGGTGCGAGCACGGCTTGACTTCATCCCGACATGAAGTCACAGGCTGGTGCCACCTGACAAGCCCAGCTGGAGGAAGACATGTACGACGCACTCGTGATCGGCGGTGGCCCGGCGGGCCTCCAGGCCGCCCTGACCCTCGGCCGGATGCACCGGCCCACCCTGCTGCTCGACTCCGGGGCCTACCGCAACGGCCCGGTCGACGCCATGCACAACATCGTCACCAACGACGGCCGGGACCCGGCCGAGTTCCGCGCGATCGTCCGCGGCGAGCTGGCGGCGTACGACGACGTGGAGGTCCGGGACCTCGCCGCGTCCGCGGTCGCTCGTCGTGACGACGGCAMCTTCGAGACCACCCTGGCCGACGGCTCGGTCGTCGCGTCGCGCACCGTGGTGCTGGCCACCGGGCTGCGCGACCTGATGCCCGACGTCCCCGGCTTCGCCGAGCAGTGGGGTCGCACCGTCCACGTCTGCCCGTTCTGCCACGGCCACGAGCTCGGCGGGCGGCGGGTCGCCATCCAGGACTCCCCTGCCGCCGGCCACCTCGTCCCGATGCTGACGCCCATCGCCGGCTCGCTCGAGGTCGTCCCTCCCGTGACACGTGTCGAGATGACCCCCGCGGGCCTGCGCGTGACGTCCGGGTCCGACTCGGTGGTCGTGGACGGGCTCTTCGCACACCCGGCCTGGGAGCAGGCCGCGCCGTTCGCCGCCCAGCTCGGGCTGGAGATGCGCGAGAGCGGCTGCATCGCCGTCAACGTGTTCGGCCAGACCAGCGTGCCGGGGGTGTACGCCGCCGGCGACCTCGCGCACGTCGCCGATCTTCCGATGCCGATGCCCTCGGTCCTGGCCGCGGCGTACGCCGGTCAGCTGGCCGGGGCGTCGGTGCTGCGGGACATGGTGATGTGAGAGAGGCGAGGCACTGATCCAGGCTCGTACCGCTGAGCGTCAGCGCGCGGCCCGGGCCTGCTCCTGGATCCAGTCGCTGGCCGAACGCGGAGTGATACCCCGTTCGCGCAGCGGCGCGTCGTCCCACGTGACCTCGAGCAGGTCCTGCATGAGCCCTGTGCCGAAGATCGTCGCCGTCGCGGGACTGGGACGGTCCAGGATCCTCATACCTGCTCGAGCCACGAAGCGCGGCATCCGTTGGACCTTCATCTTCCTTCCCGTCGCCCGTTCGGCGATGCCGATGGCCTCGTTGCGGCTGATCGCCTCCGGCCCGCCGAAGGTGATGATGTCGGGTGGGTCGACCTCCCCAGCGACGGCGGCGACGAGCGCGGCGACGTCTTCCGTAGCGACCCATCGCCGCTTGGTGTCGCCCCTCCCGAACACCGACACCTTGCCGCCGAGGATGTCGAACCGCCCGACGGGCGCGAGGTGGATCTCCTGGAAGGCATCCGGGCGCACGACCACTCTCCGCATGGATGACAGCGCGAGCCGCTTCTCGATCGCTTCCTTCGCGCGCTCCAGAGGCGTGCCCAGGGACGAGTCGACACCGGCGTACGACACATACACGAACCTCTCCACACCCGCGCCCTCCGCGATCTCGACGAGGGACGCCATCCCGGCCTCGTCGGCCTCCTGGATGCTGGGGTGCCTGGCGCCGGCGAGGACCCGGCCGATGGCCGTGGCCGACGCGACCACGGTGTGCGTTCCCCGGCACGCCGCCGGGAGGCTCCGGGGATCGGCGAGGTCCCCACGCACGACCTCGACCCCCGACCCGCGCAGTGCTGCGGGGTCCGCGCCGGGACGCACGAGGCAACGGACCTCATGCCCGCCGTCACGCAATCGCCTGACGATGCGACTGCCCAGGTCGCCCGTTCCACCCACCACGAGGATCATCGGGGCCCTCCCTCCGGGCCGGGCGTCGGCGGACGCCTGACCTCCAGCATGATCGCGTCACCGGCTGGGAGGCAACACCATCGGGCGTTCACGCGTCGCTCGAGCATTCCGCGTCGCCGACCCAGGGGTGGTGACAGATCCACCGTCACGGGAAAGGATGCTTGGCGGCAAGGATCTCTGTTGGGCCGGTCCCTCGCCGTCGTCGTGCTCACGCGCGTCACGGCGCGGCCTGACACCGTCAATCGAGCAGGAGTCGGACGCCGTGAACGAGTTGCACTTCGATGGCAGCCCGAACCACACCCCGGTCGGGTACTTCACGTACACGGTGCCGGATGACCACTGGTCGTGGTCCGACGGCCTCTACGAGCTGCACGGCTATGCGCCTCAGTCGGTGCCTGCGACCACCGAGCTCGTTCTTCGTCACAAGCACCCCGACGACGTGGCACGCGCCTTCGACGTCCTGGAGACCGCCATCGAGGACGCGCTGCCCTTCAGCTGCTACCACCGCATCATCGACGCCAAGGACGAGGTCCGGTACGTCCTGTCCGTCGGGCGCGGCCATCTGGGGGCCGATGGCAGGGTCGAGCAGGTCACCGGCTTCCTGGTCGACCTCACCGAGGCGGGACCGGGCTCGCAGCGAGAGGCCGAGGAGGCCCAGGTCCGGGTGGCCAAGGCCAGGTCCGCGGTGGAGCAGGCGAAGGGTGTCGTCATGGTGGCGCTCGGATGCGATGACGAGCAGGCGTTCGCCATGCTCTGCCGCTACGCCGACGACAAGGGCGTCAGGCTCCACGAGCTGGCCCAGCGCCTGGTGCAGGAGGTCAGCGCTCGTCCCTTGCCCGACTCGGACGAGTGCCGCACGCGAGCGCTAAAGCTGCTGGACCAGCTGCAACCCTGACCCGGGTCCGGAACCGAGGCATGCCCACCCGCATGGACCACCTGGCAGCCACGTCAGGTCGATCGACACCCGCCGGCGGACCGAAGAATCTGGGACCTCGGCACCCACCAGCCTCCTGCGGGCTCTGAGAGACTCGCAGGCATGTCCGACCGAGCTCATCCCGGGGTGGATGCCTATCTGGCTCGCCTGCCCGAGTGGCAGCGCGAGATCTGTCGGGAGCTCCGCGACATCATCTGGTCGACGGACCCCGAGATCGCCGAGACCATCAAGCGGACGGTCCAGCCCTACTTCGTCCTCGACGGCAACGTCTGTGCCCTGCTGGCCACCAAGGACCACATCAACCTCTTCCTCTACGACCCCACGGTCCCCGACCCGCACGGCATCATCAACCAGGGCCACGGCAACGCCACGGCCCGAGCCGTCCAGTTCTACGAGGCAGACCCGATCGACCGCGACGCCCTGACCGAGATGCTGCGCGCCATCGTCGACAACAACCGGCGTGGAGGATGGCGACGACTCACGCGAAAGACCTGAAGGGTCGGGGACCCACGCCGCCGGAGTGCCGCTTCAGGACCGCGGCTGATCGCCCAGGTACTCCCCCGGCGTCATCCCGGTGACGGTCCTGAAGTCGTGGGTGAAGTGCGCCTGGTCGGCGTACCCGAGGCGCGCGGCCATGTCGGCCAGGGACGACTCGCCCGCCTTGAGCCCCTCGACGGCGTCGTGCAGCCGCCGACGCTGGATGAGCCACTTGGGGCTCATCCCGACCCGCTGCTCGACCAGACGCTGCAGGGTCCGCTCGGTGAGGCCCACGTGCTCGGCGAGCTCGGCCACCCGCGTGACGTCGGGGTGGTCGTGCAGCCAACCGACGACCTCGTTGATCAGCAGGCCCTGCTCGTCGACCGGGAGGTACGCCGTCAGCCGCTGCTCCATCGCAGCGATCGCCGCCGCGTGGGAGTCCGGGTCGTGGGGGTCGGTGGCCATCGCCGCCCGGATCTCCGCCACCAGGGCGCCGGCGTCGAGGGAGGCCACCTCGTCCAGGTCCAGGTGGGCGTCGGTGATCGTCGCCACCGACCGGTCCAGCACGAGTCGCCCCGCGGCGGGGGTGAACATCGTGCCGACCGCCCAGCCGTCGCCCTCCAGCGTGACGCTCGACCGGCCGCGCACCACGCCGTACAGACGGGCGTAGGTGTTGCTCACGACCACGAGGCACACCGGGTGCTGGAGGGTGCTCTGCGTCGACGGCTCCGGGAGCGACCACACCGGGATCCAGTAGCGCTCCACGAGATCGACGAGCCGACCGGACGGTGCGTAGCGGTGGATGGGCGGCGACGGTCGGGTGATGCCCGTGAGGTGGGCGCGGTCGACCGGGTCGACGGGTCGTGATCTCCCGGGGTTCGGCATGTGTCGGATTATCACAAGAGCCGGGGACACCGGCGGTGCGAGCGTGGCCCCATGACCGAGACAGCTCAGCACACGACAGCACGGAACTTCATCGAGCGGGCCGACGCGTTCGCAGCCATCCTCGACGGCGTCGACGGCCGGTGGGACGTCCCCACCCCGTGCGACGAGTGGACGGTCCGCGACGTCGCGGCCCACGCCGTCGAGACGGAGCGCGACTTCCTCGCCCGCCAGGGCTACGACGTCGGTGAGGCTCCGGACGCCGCCGACCCCGCCGCCGCCTGGCGCGCCCACGCGGCCACCGTGGCCGGGATCCTCGCCCAGGACGGCGTGGCCGATCGGGAGTACGACGGCTACTTCGGCCGCACCACGATCGCCGCCACCATGGCCGACTTCTACGGCTGGGACCTCGTGCTCCACGGGTCCGACATCGCCCGGGCCACCGGCCAGGACTGGTCGGTCAGCGAGGAGGAGGCGGCTGCGCTGCACGCGACCGCCGACGGCTGGGGCGACGCGCTCTACTCCGAGGGCGTCTGTGCGCCGGCCGTGCCGGTGGCCGACGACGCGTCCCCCACCGACCGGCTCCTCGCCCGGCTCGGGCGCGACCCGCGCWGGACACCCGCCGCCTGAGGACAGGATCGGTCCGCCTCGCGCCCTAGCGTGGTCCCGTGACGTACACGTGGGAGGACCTGGCTGGACGCGCGCTGGCCCGCCAGTTCCCGGACCGGCCGGCGGACGTCGCCGGGATGCTCGACGCCGTCGGGCCGGTCCAGTCCCAGACGGCGCGCTCACCCTTCCTCGGGCTCGCCGCGCGCTTCCCCGGCCTCACGCGGGACGCGCTCAGTGCGGCGTACGAGGACGGGACGGTCGTGCGGGGCAGCACCATCCGCGGCACCGTCCACACCGCCACGCCTGCGCAGTACGCCGCCCTGGGCGCGGCGACCCGGGTCGGCCAGCGCACCCTGTGGCAGCGCCTGCTCCGGCTCGAGCGGAGCACGCTCGAGGACCTGTGGGCCGGCATCGAGGCGTTCGCCACCGACTGGCGCTCCGTCGACGAGCTGCAGGCGCACCTCCACGGTTGGCTGCTCGCCCGCGAGGGGCGCGACGAGGTCACCGATCAGCAGGTCGGCCGGTACCTGGCCTTCGGCCACGGCGGCCTCGTGCGCCGCCCGGTCAACGGGGACTGGGTCGGACAGGGCGCGCCGGTCTACCGGACGCTCCCCCCGGTCGTCGCGGCCGGCGTGGCCGACGCGCTCCTCCTCCACCTGCGCTGCCACGGCCCGGCGTCGCGCCACGACCTCGCATGGTGGTCGGGGGTGGGACTGCGCGTGGTCGACGAGCTCCTCGACGGCCTCGGCCTCGTCGGCGCGGAGGGACCCGACGGGCGTCTGTACGTCGACCTGCCGGACGCCCCGGCACCGCGGACGCTCACCGGCGTACGACTGCTGCCGGAGTTCGACGCCATGATGTGCGGCTACGAACCGGCGGCCCGGGAGCGCTTCGCCGACCCGACGCACCTGCGGCGGCTCTGGGGCGGCGCCAACGGCCTCGTGCTGCCGCCCCTGCTCGTGGACGGCCGTATCACCGGCTACTGGCGCGCCACCGGCTCGGCCCGGAGCCGACCTCTCGACGTGGTGTGGTTCGCCGGCACCCGCAAGCCCCGGAAGGCCGAGCTGGATGCGCCGGTCGCGGCACTGGAGGCAGCCCTCGCGATCACGGTCACCACGGTGACGCTCACCCGCGAGCAGGCCTAACCGCGCACTCCTCGGCGGGCCCGCCACGAGTCCGCCAGCACCTCGCCCAGCTCGTCCACGTCGAGCCGGTCGAGCCAGACCCGGACCGACGCCTTCACCGCGAAGGTGTCGACGCGGAAGAACGTGTCGCGCCGGTCGGCGAGGGCGAGCGCGGCGTCGCGCTCGAGGGTCCAGTACTGCAGCACCTCGCGTCCCTCGTCGTCACCGTCGCCGTGACGCAGCCGCGCGAACGGGTGGCGGCCCACGTCGTAGGTCGGCTCCCCCAGGTGCGACAGGCCGGGTCGCGCCCCCTCCAGCGAGGAGGCGATCCGCTCGACGTCACGCCAGGTGGCCACGTGCCCACCCTGCCCGACGCGCCCTCAGGAGCGCTGCAGGGTCACGACCGCGAGCGTGCACCGGCCGGACACCTCGCCCGGTCCGACCACCAGGTCGTACGCCGCCGCCTCCACGTCGTCCGCCTGCGCCCGGCCCTGGAGGACGAGCGCGGCCTGGTCGTCGGCGAGCGGGAGGGCCGAGCTGCGACCGAGCTCGAGCACGGTCACGAACGCGTCCACCCCCGGGTCGGCGATCACGTTGAGCACCCGCACCGGGCCCTCGGGGACCGAGGCCTCGACCGCTGCGCCGCCGTCGAAGGCGAACGGGCGTCGGGGCTCGACGAGACTCTCCGCCCCGTCCACGACGAGCCGCAGCACCGGGCCGTCCACCACGGTGAGCAGCCGCGCCTGGCCCGGGAAGGGCGAGAACGGCCCGTCTGCGTCGACGTCGGCGAGGCTGACCCGCCATGCCGCGCCGCCGCCGGCGGAGGTGTCGGAGCGCGACAGCTCGCGCGTCGTACCGCCGCCGTTGGCCCACGGCTGGGACGCGACCTCGGAGGACCGGACGACCGTGGCCACTACTTCTTCGGCTTCTCCGTCGGCTGCGTGGTGGAGAGCGCGGCCACGAAGGCCTCCGGCGGGACCTCGACGGTGCCGATGTTCTTCATCCGCTTCTTGCCCGCCTTCTGCTTCTCCAGCAGCTTGCGCTTGCGGGTGATGTCGCCGCCGTAGCACTTGGCGAGCACGTCCTTGCGGATCGCGCGGATGTTCTCGCGGGCGATCACGCGCGCGCCGATGGCGGCCTGGATCGGCACCTCGAACTGCTGGCGCGGGATGAGGTCCTTGAGCTTGCCGGCCATCATCACGCCGTAGCCGTACGCCGCGTCACGGTGCACGATCGCCGAGAACGCGTCGACCGGCTCGCCCTGGAGGAGGACGTCGACCTTCACCAGGTCGGCGGCCTGCTCGCCCGAGCGCTCGTAGTCGAGGGAGGCGTAGCCCTTGGTGCGGGACTTGAGCTGGTCGAAGAAGTCGAAGACGATCTCGCCCATGGGCAGCGTGTAGCGCATCTCCACGCGGTCCTCGGACAGGTAGTCCATGCCCTGCAGCGTGCCGCGCTTGGTCTGGCACAGCTCCATGATCGTGCCGATGTAGTCGCTGGGGCTGAGGATCGTGGCCTTGACGACGGGCTCGCGCACCTCGGCGATCTTGCCCTCGGGGTACTCGCTGGGGTTGGTCACCACCTGCTCGGTCCCGTCCTCCATCAGCACCTCGTAGACCACGTTGGGCGCGGTCGAGATGAGGTCGAGGTTGAACTCGCGCTCGAGGCGGTCGCGGGTGATCTCCATGTGCAGCAGGCCGAGGAAGCCGATGCGGAAGCCGAAGCCGAGCGCGCCCGAGGTCTCCGGCTCGAAGGTCAGCGCGGCGTCGTTGAGCTGGAGGCGCTCGAGGGCGTCGCGCAGCGTCGGGTAGTCGTCGCCGTCGATCGGGTAGAGGCCCGAGTAGACCATCGGGTTGGGGTGCTTGTAGCCGCCGAGCGCGTCGGTGGCGCCGTGGTGCTGGCTGGTGACGGTGTCACCGACCCGCGACTGGCGCACGTCCTTCACGCCGGTGATGAGGTAGCCCACCTCACCGACCCCGAGGTCGCCGGCCTTGACGGGCTCGGGGCTGATGACGCCCACCTCGAGCATCTCGTGCACGGCACCGGTCGACATCATCTTGATCCGGTCACGGTGGGTCAGCTTGCCGTCGACGACCCGGACGTAGGTGACCACGCCGCGGTAGGTGTCGTACACGGAGTCGAAGATCAGGGCCCGGGCCGGGGCGTCGGCGTCGCCGACGGGCGCGGGGGTCTGCAGGACGATCTCGTTGAGCAGGCCCGCGACGCCCACGCCGGTCTTGGCGCTGACGCGCAGCACGTCCTCGGGCTCGCAGCCGACCAGGCCGGCCAGCTCCGCGGCGTACTTGTCGACCATCGCGCCCGGCAGGTCGATCTTGTTGAGCACCGGGATGATGTGCAGGTCCGCGCCCATGGCGAGGTAGAGGTTGGCCAGCGTCTGTGCCTCGATGCCCTGGGCCGCGTCGACCAGCAGGACGGCGGCCTCGCACGCCTCGAGGGAGCGGGACACCTCGTAGGTGAAGTCCACGTGACCGGGGGTGTCGATCATGTTGAGGACGTAGGTGCCGGGCTCGGCACCCTCGTCGTTGTCGGCCGGCACCGTCCACGGCATCCGGACGGCCTGGCTCTTGATCGTGATGCCGCGCTCGCGCTCGATGTCCATCCGGTCGAGGTACTGCGCCCGGGCGGCGCGCTCGTCGACGACGCCCGTCAGCTGCAGCATCCGGTCGGCCAGCGTCGACTTGCCGTGGTCGATGTGGGCGATGATGCAGAAGTTGCGGATGATCGCCGGATCGGTCTGGCCCGGCTGCGGGGCGTTCTTGAGGGACACAGGCGACTTTCTGCACGACTACGTGAGCGGGTACGGCGGTCGCGCCATTCTTCCACGCTCCGCTCCCGGCCCACGAACCCGCGGGGACTGCACCCGCGGCTTCCGGCCCACGCCCACCCGCAGGGCTGCGGCGGTGCGGGTGAGGTGGTCGCGCTCGGGCACGCTGGTGGTGAGACCGGCCGCGCGGGCGTACGCCGCTGCCGCGTCGTCGCGGTCCCCGGCCAGCTCCAGCAGGTAGCCGCGCACGGCGTGGAACTGCGCGGTCGTGCCGGTCCCGTCCTCGAGGTCTGCGTGCTCGGCGAGCGCCACGGCCGGTCCCTGGACGTGGCCGAGGGCGACGAGACGCCCCAGTCGGGCGATGGGGTTGCCCGCGAGCGCCACCAGGTCGTCGTACCAGCCGAGGACCTGGGGCCAGTCGGTCTCCCCCCACGACGCGGCGTCGTCGTGGAGGGCGGCGATGGCGGCCTGCATCTGGAACTCCCCCGGCCTGCCCTCGGAAAGGGCCTCCTGGAGGAGCCGGACGCCGGACGCGATCTCGGCGGTGTCCCACAGGCCCCGGTCCTGGCGGTCCAGCGGCACCAGCCGGCCCTGCTGCCATCGGGCGCCGTCGCGAGCACGGTGCAGCAGCATCAGCGCCAGCAGCCCCCGCACCTCGGGCTCCGGACTCGCCAGGGTGAGCTGACGAGCGAGCCGGATGGCCTCCGCGGCGAGGTCGACCTGCCCCCGGTGGCCGGTGTGGAAGACCAGGTAGAGCACCCGCAGCACCGCGGCGAGGTCGCCCGGCCGGTCGAGCGGGACGTCGCGGATGGTGGACTTGGCCCGGCTGATCCGCTGCGCCATCGTGGCCCGGGGCACGAGGAAGGCATCGGCGACCTGCGCGGTGGAGAGGCCGCCGACCGCGCGGAGGGTGAGGGCCACCGCCGACGCCGGGGACAGCGCCGGGTGGCAGCACAGGGTGAGCAGGAGCAGTGCGTCGTCGGCGTGCTCGGTCGGTCCGGCCTCCGGCTCGTCGGCCAGCGACTCCTCGCGCCGCCGGCGGGCGGCCTCGCTGCGTCGGGCATCCACCAGCCGTCGCTGGGCCACGGTGACGAGCCACGCACGCGGGCTGGTCGGCTGCGCCTGGGGCCACACCCGGACCGCCTCGACGAGCGCGTCCTGGACGGCGTCCTCGGCCGCCGCGAAGTCCTTGCCGCGGCGGACGAGGACGCCGATCACCTGAGGCACCAGCGCCCGCAGCAGGTCCTCGTCCACCGGGGATCAGGCCTCGCCCGGGTCGCCGTCGTCCATGACCTGGCGGACCTCGATCCACTCGTGGAACGGCTTGCCGTCCTGGTCGGGGCCGGATGAGACGAAGGCCGCGATCTCGAGCGCGCGCTCGCGGGACTCGACGTCCACCATGTACCAGCCGGCGACGAGGTCGCTGGTCTCCGGGTACGGACCGTCGGTGGTCACCGGCCCGGCGCCCTCACCGCCGTACTGCACGTAGACGCGGCCCGGGTGCAGGGCCTGGCCGTCGACGAGCTCGCCGCTCTCCTCCAGCATCCGGCTGCACTCACCTAGGAAGTGCATGTGCGCGTCGACCGCCTCCGGCGTCCACCTGTCCATCGGGACGATGGGGTGGTGGTGCTCGGGGCCACCCCGGTAGTGCTTCAGCAACAAGAACCTGGGCATCTGTCTTCTCCTTGCTCGGGACCCCGGTCGGGCCCTTCACGGTGGGAACGGAGCTGATCGACCGTCCTCGACATCGGTGACACGCACGGGCACGGACGGTTGTTCAGGTCGTGGGCACCCAGTAGCGCAGCTTGATCCCCCGCCGGTCCTCGAACACCCCGCCGGCCGCCTCGATCACCTTCGCCGACGCGACGTTGTCCTCGTCGCAGGTGAGGAGCGCGGACTCGATCCCGAGGGCGTGGGCGTGCGGCAGCACGGAGCGCAGCATCGTCGTCGCGTGGCCGCGGCGCCGGGCGCTCGGGCGCACCTCGTAGCCGATGTGGCCGCCGAGCTCACGGAGCCACTCGGTGAGCTCGTGGCGCACCGAGATGCGGCCGAGGTACTCGTCGCCCTCCACGAGCCACCACGTGCTCTGCGGGACGTGGCCGGTCGGGCGTGCGGAGCCGGGCTGCGCGTCGGCGTCGAGGTAGGCCACGAAGTCGGCGAACCCCTCCTCGGTGTGCCAGCGGTCGGAGAAGAGGTCCATCCAGCGCTTGAGCATCGATCCCTCGCCGGTGCGGCCCTCGGCGACCAATTCCTCGACGGCCTCCAGGAAGGACCGGCGTACGGCGGGGGTCGGGGTGACGAGGTCAGGCATGTCGGCCATCCAACCCCGCCGAGCGGGCTACTGTCCCGCCATGACACGCACCGAGGAGGGTGGCATGCCGCCGGACGAGTGCTTCCAGCTCGACGACTCCGGGACTCCGGTGACGTGCGTGCAGCAGCCCGACGGCAGCTGGAACCCCGTATCCATGTCGACCGGGCCGGACCCGTTCGGCCTGGCGGCCGTCGGGTTCCTCGTCGTCCTGGCGCTCGGCGTGGCCACGACCGCCTGGAGGATGAACGCCGCGCGATCGATGGCGCGCAGTGCCGGTCTGGACGAGCGGGCCGCCGGACGGATGGCTCTGGTCTCCGAGGACGGCCTCACCGCGACGTACCTGGCGTCGTCCCTCCGGGGATCGGCCCAGGCGGCGCCCGCACCGCGGGACGCGGCGACGCGGCTGCGCGAGCTCGACCGCCTGCGGGCCGAGGGCCTGGTCACCGACGAGGAGCACGCCACGCGACGGGCGGCGATCCTCGACGACGTCTAGGGAGGGAGGATGTCGACCATGACTCGCGGTCCCGGCGCCTACCCCGCTCCCCCCGGAGCGACCTCCCGACGACTCGAGTGGGCCTTCCTGCCCCCGCACCTGCGCGCGTACGTCGAGCGCCGCTGCGGGTCCCCGGTGGTCGAGGCGATCTCGCAGACGTCGGGCTTCACGCCGGGATTCGCCTCGGTGCTGGTGTGCGAGGACGGGTCCCGCCACTTCGTGAAGGCGGCCTCGGTCAAGGCGCAGCGGCTGTTCGCCGACTCCTACCGCGAGGAGGGCCGCAAGCTCGGCTCCCTGCCCGCCTCGGTGCCGGCCCCTCGGTTGCTGTGGATGCTGGACGACGACTGGGTGGTGCTCGGCATCGAGCACGTCGAGGCCCGGCCGCCCCGTCGGCCGTGGCGACCGGCGGACCTCGACGCGACCCTCGATGCGCTGGAGGTGGTCGCGGGCGAGCTCACCCCCGCGCCGATGCCGCTCGACACGTTCGTGAGCGAGTTCGCACCGTTCCTCGACGGGTGGGCGCTCATCCGGTCCGCCCACGACCTGCCCCACGTGGACGACGCCGAGGCGCTCGCCCGCCGCTACGCCGAGGTCTGCGGCGGCGACACCCTGGTGCACACCGACATCCGCGCCGACAACGTGCTCGTCGACGGAGCGGGCAAGGCGTGGCTGGTCGACTGGAACTGGCCGGTCATCGGTGCAGCCTGGCTCGACTCGCTCTTCACGCTGATCGGTCCCCGCGGGGACGGGCTCGACGTCGACGCGGTGCTGGCCACGCGTCCGCTGCTGCGCAACGTCCCGGCGGAGGCGGTCGACATCGTGCTGGCCCTGGTCACGGGCTACTTCCTCTCCGCCTGCGACCAGCCCGTCCCGCCCACCTCGCCCTACCTGCGCGAGCACCAGCGCTGGCAGGGTGAGGTCTGCTGGGAGTGRCTGGCCCAGCGGCGCGGCTGGTGACCGCTCCGCGCGCCGTCGGCGTGCGGGCGGCGTACCCGGCCATCCCGGCTCACGTCCGGGCGTGGGTCGAGGCGACGCTCGGCTCACCGGTGGTCGAGGCCCGCGAGCAGGTCGGCGGCATGTCCCCCGGCTGCGCGACGCGACTCGTCTGCGCCGACGGGACCCGGGCCTTCGTCAAGGCCGTCGGCGAGGAGCTCAACCCGCACACCCCCGTGCTGTTCCGCCGGGAGGTGCTGGCGCTCGACCTGCTGGGGCGACACCCGTTGTGGGCCGGGCTGATCGCCTCGTACGACGACGACGGCTGGGTGGCCCTGCTCCTCGACGACGTCGACGGAGCACACCCCGACCTGTCCCTGGACGAGGAGATGGAGAGACTCGTCCGCCAGACCGACGAGCTGTCCGCCGTCATGAACTCTCGCGTCGACGCGCTCCCGGCATCGGCGCCCGACGGCGACCTGCAGGCGCTCTACCGACCCGGTCCCACGGACTTCGGGGCGGTGGTGGGTGGCTGGCTCGGGGCCTTCGAGCACGTCCACGAGGTGCCGCCGGACCTGCTCGCGCCCTGGGTGCTGCCCAGGATCGACCGGCTGCGCGAGGGGGTCGTCCGCCTCGCCGGCGAGACGATGGACACGGTGGTGCACTTCGACATCCGCAACGACAACCTGGTGCAGCGACCCGCGGGAGACCTGGTGTTCCTGGACTGGGGCGCGTTCGGACGGGGACCGGAGTGGCTCGACCCGCTCGTCGCACGACTGGAGCGGGTCGATCGCCCGTGGTTCGACGAGTCACTGGCCCGGTCGGCGGTGCTGCACGACGTCGGCGACGAGATGGTCACCTCCTGGCTGGTCGGGATGGGGGTGCACCTGGCGTGGCGCGCCCACACCTCCGTGGACCACAACCTGCCCACCCTGGCTGCGTTCCGTCGCACCGAGTCGCGTCGCTTCCTCGGCGCCGCGCACCGTAGGCTCGGACCGAGCTGAGCGAGTCCGATCCCGTGGAGCCTGTGCGATTTGGGCGCTCCCCCGGGCGGGCGGTAGTGTTCCTGCTTGCATGTCCGGCGCCGCCCCGCACCTCGGAACCAGATCCTGTGGGATCAGATCCCGTGGAGGGCAGTCGGCAGCCGACATCAGTCTTCTGACACCCGGCTTTCCCTGACCAGCACGAGCGAGCAAAGGTTCACCTGTGGCCAACATCAAGTCCCAGATCAAGCGCAACAAGCAGAACGAGAAGGCCCACGAGCGCAACAAGGCCGTCAAGACCGGTCTCAAGTCCGCCGTGCGCAAGTTCCGTATGGCCGCCGAGGCCGGCGACAAGGACGCCGCCCTGACCGCGGGCCGCGACGCCAGCCGCAAGCTCGACAAGGCCGTCTCCAAGGGCGTCATCCACAAGAACCAGGCCGCGAACCGCAAGTCGGCCATCGCGAAGAAGACCGCCTCGCTCTGAGCTGACCCGCTCTGCTCGACCCGTCAGGTGACACACCTGGCGGGTCGAACTCATTTGGTGGCTGGTCAGCGTGGCTGCTCGGCGTGCCTGAGTCAGCGTGCCCGATCAGCGCTGGGTGCGTAGACCCGTGACGGTGAGGACGAGCCGCTCCAGCGTGTACGACGCGTCGTGGGCCTGGCCCTTGATGTCCGCGTCGGCGGTGGCCACCGCCCGCAGTGCAGTGCCGATCGCCTCGGGGGTCCAGGCGCGGGACTGGTCGCGCACCTGCTTCACCTTCCACGGCGGGACGCCGAGGTCGCGGGCCAGGTCGTTGTCCCGGGCCCCGCGGGCCGAGCCGAGGTAGCGCGCGAGGCTGCGGGCCGAGCTGGCCATCGCCGAGGTGATGAGCACCGTGGCGGTGCCGCCGTCGAGCGCCCAGCGCAGCTCCTCGAGGGCGGCCTCCCGGCGCCCCGAGAAGGCCGCGTCGGCGACCGCGAAGGACGTGGCCTCGGCCCGGCCACCGAAGTAGCGCTTGACCTTGTCGACGCTGATCGGCTCGCCGGGGAAGTCGTTGGTGAGCTGGTGGGCTGCGGCCGCCAGCGAGCGCAGGTCCTGCCCCACCGCGGTCACCAGGAAGGCCGACGCGTCGTGCGCGATCGTCGCGCCGTGACCGGCGAACTCGGCGGTCACGAAGCCGGTCAGCTCGCTCCTCTTGATCTCCTCGGACTTGACCTCGGTGACGGCGGAGAGCTTGCGCAGCTTGGTGAGCACGCCGGATCCCTTGGGCCCGCCGCCGTGGACCAGGACGAGGGCGATGTCGTCGGCCGGGGCGCCGCAGTAGTCGAGGAGTCCGTCGACCGACTCGTCGGGCAGGTTCTCCAGGCCGCGGACGATGACGCACCGCGTGGTCGAGAACAGGGAGGGGGCGGCCATCTCCCCCAGGGTGGCGAGGGTCAGGTCGGAGGCCGTGGCCTCACCGACCTCGGCCTCGGGGTCGTGGGCCCGCACGGCGTCGCGCACCGAGCCGACGGTGCGCTCGCTGAGGAACTCCTCCTTGCCCGTCACGAGGACGACGCGACCGAGGACCTGCGCGGCGGTGGGGGTGCGACTCATGGTGGGGCAACCCTAGCCGCGGGTCCGGACACCGAGCGCACCGTCGTCGACCGTCACCAGGACGTCGCCGTCGAGGTCGGTGCGCCGCACCTGGGCTCCCGTGGCCGTGAGAGCGGCCAGCACGTCGGCGGAGGGGTGGCCGTAGTCGTTGTCGGCGCCGACCGACACCAACGCCAGTCGCGCCCGCACGCCGAGCAGGAGGTCGAGGTCCTGGTAGCGGGAACCGTGGTGCGGCACCTTCAGCACGTCGACCTGGACGCCGGCCAGCAGTCTCTCCAGCGACATCTGGGCGGACGGCTCGACGTCTCCGGTGAGCAGGATCCGCACCCCGCGCACCTCGACCAGCAGCACCACGCTGGCATCGTTGGGCGCACTCTCCTCCCCGTCCGGCTCCGGCGGGGAGCCCTCGTCCGTGGGCCAGAGCGTCTGGAGGGTGACGTCACCGACCCGCCGTGTGGCGCCGTACGACGCGACGACCGGCCGCACCCCCACCGCGGCCGCCTCCCGCTCGACGAGGGCCACCCCGGACGGAGGATCGGGCAGGCCGGTCACCTCCACGTCCCCCACCTCGCGCCCGTCGAGCACCCCGGACAGCCCGGCCACGTGGTCGTCGTGGAAGTGGGTCAGCACGACGAGCGGCACCGAGGTGATCTCGAGACGTCGCAGACAGTCATCCATGAGCACCGGGTCCGGGCCGGCGTCGACCACGACGCCGGCACCCGGTCCCGCGCGGAGCACCAGACCGTCGCCCTGGCCGACGTCGCACATCGCCAGGACCCAGTCGTCGGGCGGCCACCCCGGTGTGGGCGGCCGGGTCAGCACCGTCACGACCAGCAGCACCGAGCAGCCGATGCCCGCACCGCGGTGACGCAGCACCCGGGGTGCCACCATGACCGCCACCCCGCACAGGGCGGTCACGAGGACCAGGGCGACCGGCCCGGTCCCCCACGAGACCGACGCCGTCGGCAGGGCCGCACCGCGCTGGGCGACCACGACGATCCAACCCACCGACCAGGCGGCCGGGGCGGCCACCACCTGGCCCAGCGGGGTCCACACCAGGCCGACCAGGCCACCCGCCAGACCCAGCACCGTGGCCGGGGCGATCGCCGGCGCGGCCAGGAGGTTGGCGAGGACCGCGACCAGGCTGATCTGGCCGGACAGCGCGGTGACCACCGGGGTGCACGCGACCTGCGCCGCCAGGGGCACCGAGACCGCCTCGGCGGCCCACCGCGGGAGCCACGCCATCAGCGCGTCCCGCCAGCCCGGCGCCAGGAACAGGATGCCGCCGGTCGCCAGCACGGAGAGCGCGAAGCCGGCGGAGATGGCGAGGCCGGGCACCACGAGCAGCAGCGCCAGGACCGCGACGCCGAGGCACCTCGACCCGCGCTCGCGACCGTTGCTGCCCATCCCGACCAGCGCCACGGTGCCCATCGCCGCCGCCCGGACCACGCTCGGCTCGGTGCGGGCGATGAGCACGAAGCCGACGATGCCGGCCGCGGCGACGGCGTACGTCCAGCGGCCACGCACCCCCAGCCACCGCGCCACGATCAGCAGGAAGCCGACGAGCAGGGTGAGGTTGGTGCCGCTGACGGCCAGGAGGTGGGTCAGCCCGGTCGTGCGGAAGTCGTCGGCGAGGGCAGGGTCGAGCCCGCTGTCGTCGCCCACCACCAGGGCGGGGACCAGCTCACGGGGATGCACGGCACGCGGCGCGACGGACTCGCGGATCGAGTGCCGCACGGCGGCGGCGCCTCGCCACCAGAAGTCGGGCCCCTCCACCACCTCGGGACGCCCGCGCACGCTCAGGAGCGCGGCCGCGCCGTCGTCCGCTGGCCCCAGCCGCCCCGACACCCGGATCCGCTCCCCCAGGGCGACGCCGAGCCAGTCCTCGTCGGCCAGCACGACAACGGGGCTGCGGACGGAGTAGGCCGCACCGCGACCCGAGACGGCACGCACATCGCCCCGCACCACCACGACGTCCCCGAAGCGGCCTTCACTGACCCGGGGATCGCTGGTGACCTCCAGCTCCACCGTGACCACCGCTCGCTGGGTGGCCAGGTCGTGGACCGGGCCCACCGTGATCCCACCGGTCTGCAGGAGCGCGACGCCCGCCACGGCCGCACCGGCCAGCGCGGCGCCCACCGCGGCACCCTGCCGGCTCAGCAGGGCCGGGAGCAGGACCAGCAGCACCAGCAGCACCAGCCCGACGGTCGCCCACGGAGGCAGCACCGCGGCCGCGAGTCCACCCAGCCACGCCCCGGCGCCGAGCAACGGGGTCCGGAGGTCTCGCACCACCGGCTCAGATCGTCACGTGCGGGGCTATCTGCGCCAGGGTCGCGTCCCCAATCCCGTCCACCTCGAGGAGCTCCGCGACGGCCGAGAACCCGCCGTGCTCGTCGCGCCAGGTGACGATCGCGCCCGCCGTCACGGGTCCCACGCCGGGCAACGTCTCCAGTGTCACGGGGTCGGCGGTGTTGAGGTTGACCAGTGCCCCACTCGTGGCCGCGCCGGGGTCGCCGAGCGTCGCGGGAACCCCCGTCGGCGCGGCCACGCCGACCAGGATCTGCTCCCCGTCGACGAGAGGGCGTGCCAGGTTGAGCGCAGTCAGGTCGACGCCCCGACGTGCTCCCCCGGCCGCTTCCAGGGCGTCCACCACGCGCGAGCCCGGCGGCAGCACCGCGATCCCCGGTCGACGCACCTTGCCCGCCACGTCGACCGTGAGCCGTGCCGTCGACGGGGTTGTGGCGCCCCCCGACGCCGCACCCCCCGCCGCGGCTGGGCCCGACCCGTCCGCCGAGCCGCTCGTGCCGAAGGCCACCGAGCCGTCTGGACCGGCGGCCGGCACGTCCGCCAGGGGCTCGGAGACCGGCGTGAGCGGGGCCACCGCCACCGGCTCGRCCTGGCCGCGGATCACCAGCCAGGCCGCGACCCCGACGCCCACCGCCACCAGGACGGCGACCACCGCCAGGTGGGCGGGAGTGAGGCGCACGCGGTCGACGAGCCGTCGCGAGGCGTGGCGTCCCGGGACGGGGACCGCCGGGACCTCGGACGGCTCCTCCCAGGGGCCCGGCTCCGGCTCCTGGCGGATGCGGGTGTGCTGGTGCCCCACGACGGGGTCACCGCGCACCGACGCCAGCTCGGCGCTCAGCGTCGCCAGGCGACGCGAGACCGCCTCGGCGTGCTCGGGTGAGGGAGGGCGACGTCGCATGCCACGAACCTAGGAAGACCCGCGCACGCCCGCCACCGGCGTACGCATGCCTGTGGAGAACTCCGGTCCTGACGGCGCCCGGGACGGCTCGTGGCCCGCCCGGGAGCAGACGTCAGCGAGGAGGCGTCAGCGAGGGGCGACGCAGACCGCGACCATGCCGGGCCCGACGTGCGCGCCGAGGACGGCCCCCAGCTCGGCGCACCAGACCTCACGACCCTCGAGCTGGTCGGTGAGGCGCAGGGCCAGCTTGTCGGCCAGGGCCGCGGCCCGGTCGGGGCTGGCCAGGTGCGCGACGCACACGTCGACCGGCGACTCGCCCGCCGCCTCGACCGCGAGGTCCTCCAACCGGCTGAGGGCACGGGTCGCGGTGCGTACCCGCTCGAGGTTGGCGACCTTGCCCTCCTCGATGCACAGCAACGGCTTGACCGACAGCGCTCCACCCAGGATCGCGGCCGCGGCACCGATCCGACCGCCGCGCCGCAGGTACTCCAGGGTGTCGACGTAGAACAGCGACGACGCCCCCGCCGACCGGGCGCGGGCGACCTCCGCGGCCGCGGTGCCGCTCGCGCCGGCCGCCAGTGACTCGACCGCCGACAGCGCAGCGAAGCCCGTGGCGACCCCCACCTGCCGGGAGTCGACGCAATGCACCGTCACGTCCACCTGCTGGGCCGCGAGCTGCGCGGACTCGAACGTCCCGCTCATCTCCCCCGAGAGGTGGATCGACACGATCTCGTCGGCCCCCTCACGCGCGAGCCGCTCGTAGACCTCGACCAGCGAGGCCGGCGACGGCCGTGACGTGCTGACCGGTACGAAGTCGCGCAGGGCCTGCGCCACCAGGTCGGGAGTCGCCCCGTCCGAGCCCTCGTCGTACACCTGCGCACCGATGACGACCTGCAGCGGCACCACCACGATGCCCCGCTCCTCGGCCAGGTCGGCCGGGAGCGTGGCGGTCGAGTCGGTGACCACGACGACGGACATGGAGGAAGGCTAGTCGCTGGCCGCAGGCCCGGAGGTTGACGCGCGCTCCAGTGGGTTCGCGCACGCTGCGACACGCGCCCACCCACCGAATCACCGGGCAGCCGGTGATCGCACGAGGCGCACCCCTCAGACGACGATGCTCACCAGCTTGGGCGCGCGCACGACCACCTTGCGGACCTCACGTCCGTCGATGGCGCGTACGACGCCTTCGTCGGCCATCGCGGCCGCCTCCAGGTCCGCTTCGGTGATGTCCGGCGAGACCTCCAGGCGGGCCTTGACCTTGCCCTGGACCTGCACGACGGCCGTGACCGACTCCTCGACCAGCAGCGCGTCGTCGACGACCGGCCACCCGGCACGGGCGACGGTGGGCTGGTGGCCCAGCCGCTCCCACATCTCCTCCGCGGTGTAGGGCGCGACCAGCGACAGCAGGATCGCCACCGCCTCCACGGCCTCGCGCACGGCCGGGTCGGACCCGCCGGGACCGGAGTCGATCGCCTTGCGGGTCGCGTTGACCAGCTCCATGGTGCGCGCCACCATCACGTTGAAGCGGTGGGCCTCGACCAGGGTCGCGGCGTCGTGCACCGTCTTGTGGGTGACCCGGCGCAGGGCCACGTCACCACCGGCCGGGTCGACCCCGGGCTCGCTGGTCACGTCGCCGCTCAGGCGCCACGCGCGCTGCAGGAAGCGCACCGAGCCGCCGGGCGAGACGTCCGCCCAGTCGATGTTGTCCTCGGGCGGGCTCGCGAAGACCAGCGTCAGGCGGACGGCGTCGACCCCGAACTCCGCCAGCTGGTCGCCCAGGTTGACGCCGTTGCCCAGCGACTTGCTCATCTTGCGCCCGTTGTTGACGACCTTGCCCTGCGACAGGTAGGCCGAGAAGGGCTCGTCCCAGCCGACCAGGCCCATGTCGCGCAGCGCCTTGGTGAAGAAGCGGGCGTACAGCAGGTGCAGGACGGCGTGCTCGTCCCCCCCGACGTACAGGTCGACGGGTCCCCACGCGTCGGCCAGGCCCCGGTCGAAGGCCTGGGTGTCGTCGTGCGGGGAGACGTAGCGGAAGAAGTACCAGGACGAGTCCACGAACGTGTCCATGGTGTCGGTGTCGCGCGTGGCCGGCCCCCCGCAGGTGGGGCAGGAGACGTTGACCCACTCGGCCGCGCCGCCCAGGGGCGAGGTGCCCTTGGGCTTCAGGTCGGCACCGCGCAGCTCCGGCAGCTCGACGGGCAGCTGGTCCTCGGGGACCGGCACCTCGCCGTCGACCGGGCAGTGGATGATCGGGATCGGCGCGCCCCAGTAGCGCTGGCGCGACAGCAGCCAGTCGCGCAGCCGGAAGTTGACCGTCCCGCGGCCCAGTCCCTGGCCCTCCAGGTAGGCGATGGTCGTCGACTTGGCCTCGGCGACCCCCATGCCGGACAGGTCGATCGCCTCGTTGGCCGAGTTGATCGCGGGGCCGTCACCGGTGAAGGCGTCGCCGTCGAAGTCGGCGGGCGGCTCGACGGTGCGCACGATGGGCAGGTCGAAGGCCTGCGCGAAGTCCCAGTCGCGCTGGTCCTGGCCGGGCACGGCCATGATCGCGCCGGTGCCGTAGTCGGCCAGCACGTAGTCGGCGGCGTACACCGGGATCCGGGTGCCGGTCAGCGGGTTGGTGGCGTGCACGCCCAGGAAGACGCCGGTCTTGGGGCGGTCGGTCGACAGCCGGTTGATCTCGGTCTCCTTGCGGACCTCGACCAGGTAGTCGTCCAGCGCGCCCCGCTGCTCGTCGGTCACCAGCTCGGAGGCCAGCGCCGCGTCGGCGGCGACCACCATGAACGTCGCGCCGAACAGCGTGTCGGGACGCGTCGTGTAGACGGTCAGCGGCTCCTCGCGGCCCTCGACGACGAAGTCCACGTGCGCGCCCTCGGAGCGGCCGATCCAGTTGCGCTGGGAGTTGACCACCTTGTCCGACCACGTCGGCTGCAGGTCGTCCAGGCCGTCCAGCAGCTCCTGGGCGTACGCCGTCGTGCGGAAGTACCACTGGGTCAGCTCACGCTTGGTGACCTCGGCGCCACAGCGCTCGCAGGCGCCGTCGACGACCTGCTCGTTGGCCAGCACGGTCTGGTCGTTGGGGCACCAGTTGACCGGGCTGTTCTTGCGGTAGGCCAGCCCCTTCTCGTGGAACTTCAGGAACAGCCACTGGGTCCACCGGTAGTACGACGGGTCCGAGGTGTTGAACCGCCGCGACCAGTCGAAGCTCACGCCGTAGCGCTGGAAGGACTCCAGCTGGGTGGCGATGTTGCCGTAGGTGTAGTCGGCCGGGTGCGCGTCGTTGCGGATCGCGGCGTTCTCGGCGGGCAGCCCGAAGGAGTCCCAGCCCATCGGGTTCAGGACCTCGTAGCCCCGCTGCCACCAGTAGCGCGCGACGACGTCGTGCAGGGCGGTCACCTCCGCGTGGCCCATGTGCAGGTCACCGCTCGGGTAGGGGAACATCGTGAGCGCGTACTTCTTCTCGCGGGGACTGTCGTCGTCGGCCCGGAAGGGCTGCAGGTCGTCCCACACCGCGCGCCACTTGGTCTCGGTGGCCTCGGTGTCGTAGGTCTCGCGCTCGTCGCTCATCGTGTGTTCCTTCGTGTCGTCCGTGCGGTGGTGCTGCTCCTCGGCCGGCCCCGACCGGGTCCGGGCATGAAAAAACCCCTGAGGGG